>JAYZBS010000076.1:0-34294 GCA_036338635.1 Pseudomonadota bacterium
GACGCGCTGATCTCGGGTCAGTCGGACTTCGTCGACCTTCCCACCGCCTATCCAGGGATCCTGTCCGACCCCCTCACGTTATGTCATCGCGTCAAATTCTGACCCACTTGCAGGAGCGCAAATGTTCGCAGTCGAAGTCCGAGACCACATCATGATCGCCCATTCCCTGCCCTCGCCCACCTTCGGGCCGGCGCAGGGAATGCACGGCGCGACCTTCACCGTCGACGCCGCCTTCTTCGCCGAGGCGATGGACGACGAAAGCCTGGTCGTCGACATGGGCCTGGCGACCGAGGCGCTGTCGGATGCGCTCGCGCCCCTGCGCTACAAGAACCTGGACGAGATCGAGGCCTTCGGCGGCAAGTTCACCACGACCGAGTTCCTCTGCAAGCACATCTTCGACCGGCTGGCCGACAAGGCGCGGACAGGCGGTCTGGGCGATCCGGCGCGGCTGAAGCGGCTGCGCGTGACGCTGCACGAAAGCCACATGGCGCGCGCCTGGTTCGAGGGGGACCTCTGATCATGGGGTTCTCGCCACAGTGGCTGGCGCTGCGTGAACCCGCCGACCGAAAGGCGCGGGACCCTGCCTTGCTGGGTCGTGCCGTGGCGGCCGCCGGCTCCGCGCCGGTGATCCTGGACTTGGGGTGCGGCACGGGATCGACCGTTCGGGCCCTGGCGCCGCACCTGTCCGAGACCGCCCGCTGGCATCTGGTCGATAACGATCCGCTGCTGCTGGAACAGGCCAACGCCGAAGCCCCCGGCCGCGTGCAGGTGCACGAACTGGATTTGGCGCAAGTGGACGCCCTGCCGCTGGAGGGCGTGACACTGGTCACCGCCTCGGCCTTGCTGGACCTGATGCCGGCCGCCTGGATCGAGGATCTGGCAGCCAAGCTTGGGGCGGCGGGGCTGCCCTTCTATGCAGCGCTGTCCTATGATGGCATCATGTCGTGGGAGCCGGCCCTGCCCAAAGACGACGATGTGACCCGCGCCTTCAACGACCACCAGCGCAGCGACAAAGGGCTGGGGCCCGCCTTGGGACCCGACGCTGGAACCGTGGCGGCGACCATCTTCCGCGCCGCGGGATTCGACGTGCAGCAGGCCATCAGCCCGTGGCGGATCGCGGCCGAGGCCGTTCCCTTGCACCGGGCACTGGTGGAGGGGATCGCGGACGCGGCCGGTCAGGCGGGTCAGCCGATGGCTGCCGAATGGGGCCGGGCCCGCGCCGGGATGGCCTCTGAAAGCCGCTGCCTGATCGGTCACCTGGACCTTCTGGCGCTGCCCCCGCGCACCGACTGACCCTTATCCGAAGGAGACGAACACCATGCAGGCCGTTGACGTCACCCCCCGGGTCTGGGACCGCATCTTGGCAGTGCGCAGCGGCCAAGCATGTGCCTGCTGCGGCCGTTTTTCCGCCGGAGAGCGGGCGGCGCTGGACCTATACGGTCCCGTGGCGCGCCGCGACCTGGGGCCTGTCACGGTGGCGCAGGTCGGACAGTCGTTGGACGGGCGCATCGCCACGATGTCGGGCGACGCGCGCGACGTCTCTGGACCCGACGGTCTGGCGCATCTGCACCGGCTGCGGGCGCTGGTCGACGGTGTCGTGATTGGGGTGGGAACCGCGCTGCACGACCATCCGCGGCTGACGGTGCGGCTGTGCAGCGGCCACGACCCGGCGCGCATCGTCATCGACCCGCGCGGGCGCCTGCCCGACGACGCGCCCATGCTGGCCGCAACCGGAGCGCGGCGCATCGCCGTGCAGGGCGTCGACCGCCCCCGCCCCCGCGGCGTGGAGATCCTGCGCCTGCCCTTGGGCGACGGGCGGCTGGACCCGGAACAGATCTTGGACGGGCTGCGCGCCATGGACCTTGGCTCGCTGCTGATCGAAGGCGGCGGCACGACGATCACCGGGTTCCTGGAGGCCGGGCTGCTGGACCGTCTGCAGGTTTCGATCGCGCCCCTGATCATCGGCGCCGGTCCGCAGGGGCTGACAAGCCGGACGCCCGTCGACCGCCTGAAGGACGCCCTTCGTCCCGACACCCGCGTTTTCGGCTTGGGCAGCGACATCGTCTTCGACTGCGGTCTGGGCGAACTGGCCGCCAGATGCATGCTGCCAGTCCACTCGAAGCACCCGCTGAGGCAAGTCCCGGCGGCGGGTTAGAAGCTCCAGCGCCCCTCGCCAAGCGCGGGGGCCGCACCTTCCGCCACGGTCGTGCTGCGCGACAGGGTGATCGGCGTGCGCAAGCCGGCGATTCCCTCGGGGCCGATGACCATGCCGCGCGCCTGCGACTGCAGGTCCGACAGAGCCTCGGACACGCGATTGATCGGACCGGCGGGCACACCGACTGCGGTCAGCGTGGCGATCAGATCGGCGCGGTCGCGCCGCAAGGTCGCCTGCGCCAGCCGCGCACAAAGGGCTTCCCGTCCCGCCACGCGCTGTGCGTTGGTGGCCAGTTCGGGATCATCGGCGAGGTCTGGCAGGTTTAACGACAGGCACAGCGCGCGGAACTGCCGGTCGTTGCCGCAGGCGATGATTAGGTGACCGTCGGCCGCAGGAAACACCTGATAAGGCACGATATTGGGATGCGCGTTCCCCAAGCGCGTCGGCTCGATCCCACCCAGCAGGTGGTTCGCGGCCTGGTTGGCCAGCACCCCCAGCGCGCAGTCGAAGAGCGCCAGATCGACCTGCTGCCCCTGCCCTGACCGCGCCCTCTCGGCCAAGGCCGCCTGGATACCGATGACGCCGTAGAGGCCGGTGAAGATATCAATCCAGGCGACGCCGACCTTTTGCGGCTCGCCCTCGGGGTCGCCGGTGAGGTCCATGATCCCGCTCATGCCCTGGATCAGGAAATCATATCCGGGCTGGCCGGCGCGCGGTCCGGTCTGCCCGAACCCGGTGACCGAGGCATAGACCAGCCCCGGGTTGCGCACCGACAAGCTGGCATAGTCCAAGCCGAAGCGCGCTAGGCCCCCATGCTTGAAGTTCTCGATGACGACGTCGGCCTGGTCGATCAGGCCGCGCAACCTTGCAAGGTCATCCGCGTCGTTGAAGTCGCAGGTGACGCTGGTCTTGCCCCGGTTGGCGGCGTGGAAATAGGCGGCGACCCTTTCGGTCGAGCCGTCGGCGCGGGGGCGGTCGATGAAGGGCGGGCCCCAGCGGCGGGTGTCGTCGCCCTCGGGCGCCGCGACCTTGATGACGGTGGCCCCCAGGTCGGCCAGGGTCTGGCCGATCCAGGGACCGGCCAGGATGCGCGCAAGCTCGACGACCTTCAGACCGGTCAGCGGACCTTCAGGCAAAGGCCTGCAGCCCCGTCTGCGCCCGGCCCAGGATCAGCGCATGGACGTCGTGCGTGCCTTCATAGGTATTCACCGTCTCGAGGTTCTGGGCGTGACGCATGACGTGGTATTCGATCTGGATACCGTTGCCGCCATGCATGTCGCGGGCCACGCGGGCGATGTCCAGCGCCTTGCCGCAGTTGTTGCGCTTGATGAGAGAGATCATCTCGGGCGCGAAGCGGCCCTGGTCCATCAGCCGCCCGACGCGCAGGCTGGCCTGCAGGCCCAACGCGATCTCGGTCTGCATGTCGGCCAGCTTCTTCTGGTAAAGCTGCGTCGCGGCCAAGGGGCGGTTGAACTGCTTACGGTCCATCCCATAGCGGTGGGCACGGAACCAGCAATCCTCGGCCGCGCCCATGACGCCCCAGCTGATGCCGTAGCGCGCGCGGTTCAGACAGCCGAAAGGCCCCGACATGCCGCTGACATTCGGCAACAGCGCATCTTCGCCGACCTCGACATCCTCCATCACGATCTCTCCGGTGATGGAGGCGCGCAGCGACAGCTTGCCGCCGATCTTCGGCGCCGACAGGCCCTTCATGCCCTTTTCCAGAACGAAACCGCGGATCTTGCCGTCATGGGCGTCGGACTTGGCCCAGACCACGAAGACATCCGCGATAGGCGCGTTCGAAATCCACATCTTCGACCCGTTCAGGCGATAGCCACCATCGGTCTTGACGGCGCGGGTCTTCATGCCGGCGGGGTCCGACCCGGCGTCGGGTTCGGTCAGGCCGAAACAGCCGATCCATTCGCCGCTGGCCAGCTTCGGCAGGTATTTCCGGCGCTGCTCCTCGGACCCGTAGGCGTGGATCGGGAACATCACCAGGCTGCTCTGCACCGACATCATCGACCGATAGCCGCTGTCGATCCGCTCGACCTCTCGGGCCACGAGGCCGTAGGCGACGTAGGAGGCGCCGACCCCGCCGTATTCCTCGGGGATGGTGACGCCCAAAAGGCCGCTGGCGCCCATCTCGCGGAAAATCTCGGGGTCGGTATGTTCGGTCAGATAGGCGTCCTGCACGCGGGGGGCCAGCTTGTCGGCCGCGAAGGAGGCGGCCGTGTCGCGGATCATCCGCTCATCTTCCTCAAGCTGGTCGTTCAGCAGAAACGGGTCCTCCCAAGTGAAGGTGCCGCCCTTGTGGTCAACGGTGGTCTTGTCCAGCATGATCTGCCTTCCTGCATCGAATGACTGTTTGCCATGGTGTATCGCATCGGCCGCCCAGACAGAAACGGTATTTCCACATAAGAACATTCATCCTATGAATGTTCGATGCGCCAACGCCGCTTTCTTCCCAGCCTGTCACAGCTGATCGCCTTCGAGGCGGTGATCCGCCACCGGTCGGTCACGGCGGCGGCGGATGAGCTGCATCTGACGCAAAGCACAGTCAGCAGGCTGATCGCGTCGCTGGAACGTCAGTTGGGCAAGCCGCTGTTCGCGCGCGACCGCAAGCGGCTGACGCCGACGCCCGAGGCGCAGGTCTATGCCGCCAGCGTGACGCAGGGGCTGGACCTGATCCAGCGGGCCAGCATGGGGCTGATCGCGAACCCCGGCGGAGGCGCGCTGTCGCTGTCGGTGCTGCCGACCTTTGCGACGCGCTGGCTGGCGCCGCGGATCGGGCAGTTCCTGGCGGACAATCCCGGCATCTCGATCAACCTCTCGACCAAGATCCAGCGCTTCAGCTTCGCGACCGAGACATTCGATGCCGCAATCTACTTCGGCGCCGGCGACTGGCCCGACGCGCATCACATGAAGCTGTTCGACGAACGGCTGACGGCCTGCGCGTCGCCCCTGTTCCTGGACAGCCATCCGATTGCCGGACCGGGCGACCTGGCCGGGCTGCCGGTGCTGCAGCTGGAGACGCGCCCGCAAGGCTGGCAGGCGTGGTTCGGCGCGCAGGGTGGTGGCGGGGGCGCTGTGTCGGGCATGGTCATGGATCAGTTCTCGATGATGATCCAGGCTGCGATCAGCGGGCTGGGCGTGGCGCTGCTGCCCAGCTATCTGGCCCACCCCGAAATCGCCGAAGGTCGCCTGTTGCCGATTCTGGAACCCGCGGTCCCCGGCGACGGGGCCTATTGGCTGGCATGGCCCGAACGGGGCGACGGCAACCCGGCGCTGGCGCGTTTTCGTCAATGGATTGCTGCAACGGTCGCGTCGGACCTGCTGACAAGCCAGAATGCTTAAGAAGGACCCATCGCGGGCCGATTCCGAATTGCCTTCGACAACAGGGCATTAGCCGGACACAAGCCATTTCCTGCCGAAAGTCAGGAACACATCGCTGATCTGACTGTTGCAGGTGTCCAAATCTGAAACACAGGAGACGACGATGAAACAGCGTCTGACACACATTCTGGCTGCCTCGCTGCTCTGCTCGACCGCAGCGCCCGCGCTGGCCCAGGAGGCCGCAGATGGCATGGGACAAGACACCGGCTCCGACTATTGTACCCAGCTCGAGCGGATTGCCGACGAATACAACGACAGGCTGCAGCAGGAATGGCTGGACCAGGCGCGTCCTGTCATCGATGCAGGCGATGACGCCGCCTGTGAACCCTATGTGGTGCAGGTCAACGCCGCGCTTGACCAGGGTGACCAGGCCGAGATGATCGAGGGCCGCATCGTCGTGACGCAGCCCGACCCGACCGTCACCGTCGACCAGCCCGCCCCCGAGGTCAGCGTGACCCAGCCCGAACCGAACGTGGATGTAACCGTCCCGCGCCCGCAGATCATCGTGCGTCAGGCGCAGCCGACCGTGACGATCGACATGCCCCGCCCGACTGTCACCATCGACCAGCCGGACCCCGAGATCATCGTCCGCATGCCCGACCCGCAGGTCGACGTTTCGCAGGCGGAACCGCAGATCAACGTCGAGCAGGCCGAGCCGACCGTGAATGTCGAACAGGGTGAGGCCCAGGTCGACGTCGCGCTGCAGGACGCGCAGGACACCGGCGGCGCCGACGTCGAAATCGAACAAGGCACTCCGCAAGTTCGCCTGAACGACGGCGGCCAAGCCCAGGTCGATCTGGAGCAGATGCAGCCCGAGGTCGTCTACGAATCGGCCGACCCGATCATCGAGTTCACGCAGCAGGAAGACCCGCAGGTCGAGTTTAACGAGACCGGCGAGGCGGATGTCAGCGTCGAGGATCAGGCCGCGAACGCGACCACCGATCAGGAAATGCCGCAGCAGGACATGCAGCAGCAGGACGACGCCGCCATGAATGCCGACTGGCGTCAGGGCCGCGAGGCAATGATGGCACCGGCAGTCGAGCTTGAGGGCTATGCCGCAGTCGACCAGAACACGATCTCGGTCGAAGAGCTGAACGGCGCCGAGGTCTATGGTCAGGACGAATCGAACATCGGCGATGTCGAGGACGTGCGCCTGTCGGAAGATGGCGTGGTGGAGTTCTTCATCGTTGACGTGGGCGGTTTCCTGGGGATCGGTGCGCATACCGTGGCGCTTGGTCTTGACGAAGTGACCGTGCTGCGCAGCGAAGCCGGCGACGAGATCCGCGTCTATGTCGACGCATCGCGCGAGCAGCTTGAACAGATGCCTGCCTACGAGGCGTGATTACACGACGGGGCGCTTCGGCGCTCCGTCTTTTCTTCCTTACGAGATACGAAAATGAATATGGCGGCAGCCCTGCGTGGACTGCCGCCATTCCTGTTGAAACCATGGCCTCAGCGGGCCATGTCACTCCTCGCCGGGAGGGTCGATCGCGTTGCGAAGAATTGCCCGTGCGCGCGAGATCCGGCTTTTGACCGTCCCGATGTCGCAGTCCAGGATCTCGGCCGCGTTGAGGTAGCTTTCGCCGATCACGCCCACCAGAACGATCGCCTCGCGATAATGGGTCGGCATCTGGTCAAGCGCCTGCCACAATTCGTTGTTGCGCAGATGCCATTCCTGCGTGGGCTGGGTGCTGGGACCGATCGACACGCAGTCGGCCGATCCCGTCGGTTCCCTCGCGGCTTTCTTGCGATTGGTATAGAAGCGGTTGCGCATGATCGTGAACAGCCACGCCCGCATGTAGGTGCCGGGCCGATAGCTGTCAGCATGCTCGATGGCACGAACCAGCGTCTCCTGAACCAGATCTTCCGCTTCGGTTGGGTTGCCACACAGCGACTGCCCGTACGCGTGCAGCGCGCGGACGTGGTCGAGTAAGTCGTCTGACATGTGTTGCCTTCCGTCAGCCTGTCCGTCTTCTGAAATCGTCCGGGTAAGACTTTTCCCACATGTGCAAATGCTCGTGAACGGCGTTGGGTTCCGCCGTTGCACCAAGGTGGTGCGTCCCCGAACCAGCCGCAGTCCGCAGGAACATTCGCGATGCGTCCCGGTTAGGGCCACGATACCCCCACAGGAGCCTGCCGATGTCCCGCTATCCCAAGCCCCCGTTCCCCGAACAGACGCAAGAGCTGCCCGGCAGCTTCGCGCGCATGAATCCGGTCCCCGACCATGGCGAGGACAGCTGGCGCGGCGCCAACCGTCTGGCAGGCAAGACCGCGCTGATCACCGGCGGCGACAGCGGCATCGGTCGTGCCGTGGCCATCGCCTATGCCCGCGAGGGTGCCGACGTCGCGCTGTCCTACCTGTCCGAGGATGAGGACGCGCGCTCGACGTCGCAACTGGTCGAGGCAGAGGGCCGTCGCTGCCTGTGCTTCGAGGGCGACATCGCCGACCCCGCCCATTGCCGCAGCATCATCGACGGGATCATCGACACGTGGGGACAGCTGGACATCCTGGTCAACAATGCCGGCCACCAGGAGCTGTTTGACCGGATCGAGGACATCACCGACGAGGAATGGCGCAAGACCTTCGCCACGAACATCGACGCGATCTTCTATCTGTGCAAGGCCGCGATGCCGCACCTGAAGGAAGGCGCCTCGATCATCAACACGGTCTCGATCAACTCGGACCAGCCCAATCCGTCGCTTCTGGCCTATGCCTCGACCAAGGGGGCGATCCAGAACTTCACTATGGGACTTGCTCAGATGGTCGCCGACCGGGGCGTCAGGGTGAACTGCGTGGCGCCTGGGCCGGTCTGGACGCCGCTGATCCCCGGCAGCTTCAAGCCCGAGGCGGTGTCGAAATTCGGCGCCAGCTATCCGATGGGACGACCCGCCCAGCCGGTCGAGCTGGCATCGGCCTATGTGATGCTGGCCGAGGACATGTCCAGCTATGTCTCTGGCGCGACCATCGCCGTGACCGGCGGCAAGCCCTTTATCTGAAGAAAGGTTCGATCATGCGCAAGGAACTGACGATGATGTTCGCCCTGGGCGTTCTGGCCGGACTGGTGGCGCCTTCGCTGCAGCGTCGAATGCCGGTCCGCGACCACCATGGACCGCGCCACCGGGTCCGCGACGCCGGACCCGAAGAGATGGCAAGCCCGCCCCGCCACTGGGACCGCGTGGATGAAATGTCCGACGAATCCTTCCCGGCCAGTGACCCGCCGGCCACTTATTGACCACCTGAAGCAGAGGAACCATCCATGAGCAAGGATCCCCCACCGACCGACCGCGACGGTGCGCGCGACAGTCCCGACATGCTGCGGCGAGAGATCGACCGGGGCGCCGCGGCCGACAAGGTCGATTATCCCGACCCGGCCGCCGCCCCCCTGGGCACCGACGCCGAAGCCGGGGGCAATCCCGTCACACCGGCCGAGGCGCATGTCGCCGCAGGCGATCAACGCCGCCGCGAGGAAGCCGCCGGGCGCGAGACGCAGAACGTCCAGACCCCCGACAAGGGGCGCATGATGCTGCCGATCGTACTGCTGGTCGTGGTGATCCTGTTGGGGATCTGGGCGCTGGTCTAGAGGTGTTCGTCGTGAGCGGGGCCTTGGCTAAGGCCAGGCTCGTTCGGCACCGTCATCTGCGACTCGTGGGCGGCATCGAGGGCCTGGGCCAAACGCTCTGCCAGGGCGCGCACCTCGGGCGACAGCGGGATGTTCCCCACATCTGCCTGCATGTGCGACAGCGCCTCATCGACGCCGCCTTGACCATCCACCGATTTCTCAACCATCGCGCCATCCTCAAGCCAACCCGACTAACATAGGTCAACTTTTGGAAAAGGCGAAGCCCTCGTTGCCTGCGACTTTTTGACCAATAACCGGGAAGCGATCAAAGCCCAGGGCATGATCCGTCTTCAACGTCTTGCAGAGGTCCGACGACATGACCAGCGACCGAGAAACCAGCGCCCGCGACCTTCAGCGCCAGTTTGCCCCGCTGCGGCAGAGCCTTCAGCAGATGCCTCTGTCTGAGGAGATCCGCGCCCTTGTCGAACGCCTGCGCCGGGCGCTGGAGCAGTCAGGGCGCGAATAGGCCGTTTCAAGACCGTCAGCGGCGGCGGGACCCCGTCCGGGTCAGCAGGCTGCCCAGCAGCACCGTTGCGCCGCCGAAGGCCGCCAGCCGTACGGCTGTTCTCGTGACGTCGCCTCGGTCGCTGCGAAGACCTCCGTCGATGCCACCAGCGATCTGCGGCGGCTCATGCAGGTTTCCGTCGGTGACTGCCGCCACCGCCGCCCGGTCGAAATAGGTACGCAGGAAGCCACCCATAAGGTGCGTGCTCAGCTGCGGCGAGATCGCGTGACCCAGCCGCACCATGGCGGTAACCGCGCCGACCATCGTCGTGGCCCTGGGCCGATCTGCGACGCGGCAGATCGCCCGTGCGACGCGCCGTGCATCCAGCAGCGGCGGCGGTGCGCTGAGGCGGCGGCCGGTATAGTTCGCTCCGTGGCTGATGCCAGGCGTGTCCACGAAGGACGGGTAGATATCGCAGACATGGATGTGCGGCTGGTCCTGCAGTTCTCCGCGCAGCGCCTCGGAAAAGCCGCGCAGGCCGAACTTGCTGGCGCCATAGGCCGCTGCAAAGGGCGTCGAGGCGAACCCGCCCAGGGAAATCACGTTGACGAAGACCCCCTGCCCCTGCTGGCGAAAGATCGGCAGCGCGGCATGCGCCTCGTTCATATGTCCGATCAGGTTGGTCCTGATCACGCGCTCATGCGCCTCCATCGGGACCTTGTCATACCTTCCGACCGCGCCGACGCCGGGGTTGCTGACCCAGACGTCGATGCCGCCGCCGAAATCGCAGGCCGCGTCCGCCAGCGCGCGGACATGCGCGATGTCCCCGATGTCGGCCTGGACGGCCAGCGCCGCCGCCCCGCGGGCGCGACAGCGGCGGGCGACGGCCTCGGTCGCGTCCAGATCGCGCGCCGCAAGGACAAGGATCGCCCGTTCCCTGGCGAAGGCCATGGCCGTCGCCTCGCCGATACCGCTGGAGGCGCCGGTGATGACGACGACTCGGGGACCTGGTTCATGGTGCATGCTGCGCTCCTTTTCCTGGCCGCCCGGCGGGCGGCGTGGCTGCAGGAAGAACCGGCGACCGGTCCGCATGTTCCAGCGCGCAGGAACATCGCCGCCGGTTCGTGGTTGGTGAGGTCTTCCCGCCTGATGCCCGCGGGCACGACGCCCGCATCTTCCAGAACCCGGAGCCATTATGCACAGACGCAAGACAGACATCGTGACCGTCACCGGCCTGGCCGCGCTGGCGATCGGCGCCGCCGCCGTGACGCGGCTGCTGAACGAGACCCGCGACCGTCCGCCGGACAGCGCCCCCGGCCGCACCGCCAAGCAATCGCGATTCGGCGGATATATCGTCGCCGGCCGGACCGTGACCATCGACGCCCCCCGCGACCGCATCCACGCGATGTGGCGCGACCCAGAACAGCTCGTGCGCTTCATGCAGGACCTGCGCGCGGTCGAGCGTGGCCCCGACGACCGGATGACCTGGATCATCGCCACGCCCGGCGGTGACGCCCGCGTCGAGACGCGGCTGGTCGAGGACCGTCCCGGCGAAGCGCTGGCCTGGCGGTCGGTCGAGGAATCGGACTTTGACATCGAGGCTAAGGTCCGCCTGCGCGACGCCCCCGCCGGACGCGGCACCGAGGTCGAGGCCCACGTTGCCTGGCGCCCGCATTGGGGCGTGGCCGGGCAGTGGGCCGCCAAGCTGCGCCGTGTCGATCCCCGGACCCGCGGTCGGCACGAGCTGAAGCGGCTGAAGATGCTGCTGGAGACCGGCGAAATTGCCACCAATGCCAACCAGAGGAACCCCTGATGCGCGCTCTTACCTGGCACGGCCGTCACGATGTGCGGGTCGAAAACGCCCCGGACCCCGAAATCGTCAACCCGCGCGACGCGATCATCGAGGTCACCTCGACCGCGATCTGCGGATCGGACCTTCATCTCTACGACGGCGTCATTCCGGGCGTCGCCAAGGGCGACATCCTGGGCCATGAATTCATGGGCAGCGTGGTCGAGACCGGCCCGAAGTCAACTTTGCAGAAGGGCCAGCGCGTCGTAGTGCCCTTCACGATCAGCTGCGGCAGTTGCTTCTTCTGCAAGGCCAGCCTCTATTCCGCCTGCGACAACTCGAACCCGGTCGAAAAGCAGGACGCGTCCGAGATGCTCTATGGTCACGCCATGAGCGGGCTGTTCGGCTATTCCCACCTGACCGGCGGCTATCCCGGCGGCCAGGCGGAATATGTCCGCGTGCCGTTTTCGGACGTGGGCCCGATCGTCGTGCCTGACGGGGTGCCCGACGAACAGGTGCTGTTCCTCTCAGACATCCTGCCGACCGGATGGATGGCCGCCGAGAACTGCGATATCGAGCCCGGCGACACCGTCGCGGTCTGGGGCTGCGGCCCCGTCGGCCTGTTTGCCGTGCAGTCGGCGCTGCTGATGGGCGCTGGCAAGGTCATCGCCATCGACCACTATCCGCACCGGCTGGACCTGGCGCGCAAGCTGGGAGCCGAGGTCATCGACTTCAAGCAGACCCACGTGCTCGAGGCGCTGATGGAAATGTCGGGCGGCCTGGGTCCAGACGCTGTCATCGACGCCGTCGGAATGGAGAGCCATGGCTTTGCGCCCGACAACCTGATGGATTCCGCCAAACAGCGGATCGGCATAGGCGCCGACAGCGCGCATGCCCTGCGCATGGCGCTGATGGCGGTTCGCAAGGGCGGCCGCGTATCGGTGCCAGGCGTCTATGGCGGGATGGCCGACAAGTTTCCGCTTGGCGCGCTGATGGAGAAGGGCCTGCAGATCCGCACGGGCCAGACTCATGTGCAACGCTATACCAAAGAGCTGATGCACCGGATCATGGAGAGAGAGATCGACACAACCTTCCTGATCTCTCACCGCTTGCCGCTCGAGGAGGCTGCGCGCGGCTATCGCAACTTCCACGACCAGCAGAACGAATGGACCAAGGTCGTGCTGACCCCCTGATCCGGGAACATTGCCGCGCCCTGCCGGTTCTGGGGTCATCCGAAAGGAGACCAATATGGCACATGCAGACAGGAAGGGCTTCGGCCCCGGACAGCAGGACCAGGCGAAGGGCGACGGGACCGGCGGGCTTGCCCCCGCCGATCCGGGCACGCGCCTGCCCGAGGAGCCGCTGTCGAACCGCGACACCTCGCGCCATTCCGACCAGCGCGGGCTGGATTCGGCCCATGTCCAGAACGAACAGGGCCATTCCAACGTCGACAACCACGGCCGCGGCCGGGGCGAACCCGGCGCGGCGGCCGACAAGGACAAGCTGGCCGACGAACGCCCGAACGACCGGAAGGACGAGGCATGAGCAACAAGCATCCGAAGACCGAGGAACCCACCGACAAGGACCTGCGCGAGGATCCGGGCATCGGCCGTTCGAAGGGCGCCGACCGCAAGGACCCGCCCATCGAGGGCGACAACACCTTTGAAGGCGATGTCGCCAACGACACCACGCCGCAAGGGGGCGTCGATCCCTCTCAGCGCGGCCGCACCAACAGGTAAGAAAGGACTTCCGATGGCCACCACCGTAGGAACCGAAGACACCATTCAGGACCTGGTCAAGAACCTGATCCTGCTCGAACGCGACGCCATCGCCGCCTACGAGACAACGATCGAGAAGCTGTCCGACAGCACCATCGCCAGCCAGATCGAGAGTTTTCGTCAGGACCACCTTCAGCACCTGGACGTGCTGAACGAAATGGCCGCGGAGACCGGGGCCGAGGCCCCCCTGGAAGGCGACATGAAGCAGATGCTGACCACCGGCAAGGTCACCCTGGCCGGGATGATGGGCGACAGTGCGATCCTCAAGGCCATGAAGACGAACGAGGACGACACCGTGCCCGCCTATGACCGCGCGGCCGCCCATCGCGACGCCATCCCGAAGTCGAAGGCCTTCTTCGAAAAGGCGCTGGCCGACGAACGCCGCCACCGCGAATGGATGGAGCGGACGGCAGAAGCGCTCTGATCCGTCAGTGCAGATGACAGAGCCGGCGCCATTGCGGCGCCGGCTTTTTCATGGGCAGCGCAAGCTGCGCGGGTTAGCCGTCCGCCTGCAGAAGCGCGGGCGGGTTCTCGGCCTCGACCGTGGCGCGGGTGCGTGGCAGTGCCGCCTTCTGGTCGGACTGCAGATAGGCCAGAAGACCTTCGCGGATCTCGCACCGCAAGTCGAAGGCACGTCCGGCGTTGCGCGCGCTGGCCAGGACCCGGACCTCGACCACACTTTCGCGGAAATCGGTCACCTGCAGCACGAAGGTCTCTCCGTTCCACAGCGACGAGGCGCGGACGATCCGTTCAGCCTCGGCCCGCAGGTCGGGGATCGACACATCGTAATCGACATAGAGCATCACCACCCCGATCAGCGTCGCATCGCTGCGGGTCCAGTTCTGGAACGGCGTCTCCATGAAGTAGTTCAGCGGCACGATCAGCCGGCGCTTGTCCCAGATGCGGACGACGACATAAGTCGCAGTGATCTCCTCGACATTGCCCCATTCGCCCTCGACGATGACGGCGTCGTCGATGCGGATGGGCTGCGTCAGGGCCAGCTGGATGCCTGCCAGAAGGTTGCGAAGGACCGGCTGCAGCGCCAGACCGACCACGATGCCTGCGGCCCCGGCGGACGCCAGCAGGCTGACGCCGTATTGCCGAACCCCGTCGATCGTCATCAGCGCCGCGCTGAGGCCAATGGCGAAGATCAGCACATCGCCCACGCGGTGCAGAATGCGGGTCTGTGTCACATGCTTGCGCGCGATCAGGTTGTCCTCGACATCCAGTCGGAAGCGGCGCAGGTGCAGCGCCATCCAGATGTCCAGGGCCGCGCGAAACATCATCGTGACGCAGGCGATGAAGGCCAGCAGCAGCAGGTGACGCAGCAGCGCCGTTTCGGGCCATGGCAGCGGTGCGGCGTTCGAGGCAACCGAGATCGCCACGATGATCAGGGCCAGCTGGACCGCGCCACGGGTGCGGGCCAGAAGCGGACGCCAGAAACCGCCGTTATGGGCCACCACGCGCAGCGCCACGCGCTGGATCACCATCCAGGCCAGCCAGGCCACGACAAGCGCAAGGGCGAAGACAAGGGCGGTCTCAGTCCAGCGGGACATGCAAACTCCGTTCTTAGTGTCAGGTCGGGGCCGCGCAACCCCTTGGGGGTCGAACAACCCTTACCACGTCAGGTTCCATCGACTGGGCGCATCCATTGGCGCGGTCGGTGCCGGCCGAGCGCTGCGACATTCCTGCACGGGTGCGCTGAAGCTAAGGGCACGTCGGAACATTCGCCACCTCCAACGCTTGGGTCCAAGGCAGGAGCGGCGCCCCCAAGGCACAGCGGATGGAAAGGCAGATAGATGACAGCCCACCACGAGCAGCATGACACCGCCACCTGGACGACTGACGTGCTGGTGATCGGCGCGGGTTTCGCCGGGCTGGAGGTGGCGCGCGCCCTGGGCCGGGCCGGCATTCCGACGATCATCGTGGACCGGCGCAACCATCACCTGTTTCAGCCGCTGCTCTATCAGGTGGCGACGGCGGCGCTGTCGGCCGCCGACGTGGCCGAACCGGTGCGCCAGATCCTGCGACGCTACCGGTCGGTGCAGGTGATCCTGGGCGAGGTCGAACAGGTCGACGCGACGCTCTGCCGCGCTTGTCTCGGCGGCGGAGAACTGATCTCGTACCGGCATCTCGTCTTGGCGCCCGGATCGGGGCACAGCTATTTCGGCCATGACGATTGGGCGGCGCATGCGCCCGGCCTGAAGTCGATCGAGGACGCCCGCAGCATCCGGTCACGCCTGCTGGTCGCATTCGAACGGGCCGAACGCTGCACCGATCCTGACGAAAAGCGCCGCCTGCTGACCTTCGCGATCATCGGCGCCGGTCCGACCGGAGTCGAGCTTGCGGGCTCGATCTCTGAACTGGGGCGGCGGACGCTGGCGCGAGAGTTCCGCACCATCGACCCGGCGTCGGTTCGCATCCTGCTGATCGAGGCCGGGCCACGCATCCTGGCAGGTTTCCCCGACGACATGGCCGCCTATGCCAGCGACAGCCTCGAATGTCGCGGTGTCCAGATCCGGACCTCAACGCCTGTCAGCGATATCGGCCCCGAGCATGTCGAGCTGGACGACGAAAGCCTCGATGTCGGCCTGATCATCTGGGCCGCGGGGGTCCGGCCCTCGCCCCTGGCAGCGCAGGTCGCCGAGACGGATCACGGCGGCCGGGCCATCGTCGATGCGCGGCTGATGGTCCCTGGCCTCGACAACGTCTTCGTGCTGGGCGACGCGGCCGCCTGCCCCGACGCCGAGGGGAATCCCCTTCCCGGCCTGGCGCAGGTCGCCCAGCAGCAGGGCCGCCACCTGGGGCCTGCGCTGGTCGCGCATATCCGCGATGGCCGTCCCCTGCCCGAGTTCCGCTATCGCAGCCGGGGCAATACCGCGATCATCGCCCGCAACTCCGCCGTCTTCCATCACGGTCGCCTGAAGCTGCGGGGGTGGATCGCTTGGGCAGGCTGGGCGCTGATCCATGTCTATCTGCTGGCCGGCTTCCAGAACCGCATCCTGGTCTCGGCGCAGTGGCTCTGGCGCTATCTCACCGGGTATCGCGGCGCCCGCGTCATAGACGAGGAGGTCGCAGAAAAGGCGCCGCTGCGTGAAGGGCCCAGTTCCGACGCCTGATCCGGTGGCGCCAGGGAACCTCGGCGGCGCCGCGACACCCCTGTGGGATCGGGCCCGCCGGCATGGCGGCCCACAAGTGCTTCGAGCCTGGGCTGGCGCGGAAGGCCGACCAGACCACGGAGGAAAAGCGGCCGGGACCGGTGGTGGGTGTGTAATTTCACTCGTCCTGCGGCTTTGCCATCTTCCGGTGCAAGCCCGCCAGGACCGCTTTCGGCGTGATGTGCGACATCGCCGCCTGCGCCTTGTTCTTCCAGCCCGAAACGACCTCGGGCCGGCCCGACATCAGCGCGTCATAGCCGGCGCGGGCGACCATTTCGGGGTCATCCTTCGGTCCCTGCCCGACCGAAGTGTCGCACATGCCGGCGCGCTGGAAAAACTGCGTCTCGGTCGGACCGGGTTCAAGACAGGTGACGGTCACACCGGAGCCCTCAAGCTCTCGGGCCAAGGCTGCCGCCAGCGAATTCACATAGGCCTTGGTCGCGTTGTAGACTGCCTGAAAGGTGCCGGGCATGTTGCCGGCGATGGATCCCGTCATCAGGATACGGCCGGATCCGCGGCGCACCATCCGGCCGGCGATCTCATGCGTCAGCATGGTCGTGCCGAGAACGTTCGTGCCCAGCACCTTCAGGATATCATCCGGGTCCTGCTCCAGAAACGACCGGCCAAGCCCGCGACCGGCATTCGCGAAGAACAGGTCGGGACATCGCGGTCCCAGCCGATCCAGCAGGGCATCGACGCCTTCCTGCATCGACAGGTCGGCGGACAGCGTCTCGATCGCAACGCCAGTCTCGGACAGATCATCCATGCGGGTAATGCCGCTGTCGTCAGAGACGATCAGAAGGTCGTGGCCGTCCTCGGCCGCCAGTTGCGCCAGACAGCGCCCGATGCCGGTCGATCCGCCTGTGACAAGCGCGAACCTGTCCTGTGTCATGCTCTGCCCTCCCTTGGATCGGTCGCCCTGTGGCGAAGGCGCCGGCGGGACGTCCCGCCGGCGTCGGTCATCAGCCCTCAGATCTGCTGGGACTGGGCACCGCTCTTCGGCTTTGCCTTGCCGAGGTTCGGCTCCTCGCCCAGCGGCTTGAAGACGCGGGTCGTGAATTCGCCCTTGCCGTCCATCGAGGTTCCCTTGGACCAGCGGCCCTGTGCGGGTTCGCTGCCGTCCGCTTGGAAACCCAGATAGGCATAGCTGAATTCCTGCGTCTCCTTGTCCTGCGGGAAGCTGTTCGGGATCGGGAAGTTGCCTTCCGCGCCGCCCAAGTCCTCCAGCGCAGCCATGAACTGGTTCTGGTGCATGGTATCGCGCGCGATCAGATAGGCCAGCATGTCCTTCATGCCGGGATCGTTCGTCATGTTGTAGAGCCGCACGGCCAGCGTCCGGCCCGTCGACTCCGCCGTCACGTTCGCAGTCATGTCGGCGGCGATGTTGCCGCTGGCATAGATGTGGGACATGTCGAAGGGCACCCCGTCGCTGTCCACCGGCATGGCCGACAGCCCCGCCGACAGAAGGTTCTTGAGGTTCATGCCGCCCAGCACCGCGCCGTTGATGGGATCGCCGGCGGCTTCCTCCTGCATGCTCAGGGGCGCGCCTTCCAAGTTCAGGGCAACGGCGGTGGCCAGCATCTCGATATGGCCCAGCTCCTCGGCGGCGGTGTTCATCAGAAGATCGCGGAACTTGTTGTTGCCACGGGCGCCGCAGGCCTGGAAGAAGTACTGCATGGCGACGCGGACCTCGCCCTCGATGCCGCCGATGGCCTGCTGAAGAGCACGGGCGAACAGGGGGTTCGGCGTTTCGACGCGGACCGGATATTGCAGCTTGTTGTCGGTATAGAACATGGGTGACCTCGATTGTGGCGATCTATGACGGGCCGCCCCGGTCGGGCAGGACCGCAACGCCCCGTCCGGCACGGCGTCCGGACGGGGTCATCGGGCGGCTGAACCGGCCACGGCCTGCTTTGTTCCAGCCGCACCCGCCTTGCGGTAGATGTCGTCCATAACGCCGGCCAGCACGGTCAGCCGACCGGCCTCGGGGTCGAAGCGAGCGCCCTGGCGCAGACGCCGCGCCCAGTCCGCGCCCGCGCGGCCGCCCCAGTCGTCCGGCGGCGCCACCAGTTGGACCGACGATGTGCCGCGGTGGTGCCATGCCCCGAAGTCGAAGAACGACCCGTCCACATTCGCCACCCTTGCCCCGCCCTGCGTGCCGAAGGCGTCCATACCGATCACCGCGTCGCGCCCGGCCGGAAGGTTCCACGAACAGGCCAGTCGCACGACCGTGCCCTGCGGCAGCTCCAGCGTGGCCATCACGAAATCCTCGACCACATGTGGATCGTCCGGCAGGGGCTGGCCGCCCGCGCGCGCATGGGCCGACACGCAGGCCGCGCCGTCCGCGTCCAGCGCCCACAGCGCCATGTCCACCAGATGGATGCCCAGGTCGATCAGGCAGCCACCGCCCGACAGCCTGCGGTCGCGGAACCACGGCTTGTCAGGGCCATAGGCGTTGTGGAAGGTCAGGTCGACCGCGTGGACCTGACCCAGCTCCCCCCGCCGGATCAGGTCGCGCAGCGCGATGAAGGCCTGCGCATGGCGATAGCTGAGATCAGTCGCCAGCAGCCGATCGGCCCGTCGCGCGGCCTGAACGACGGCGGCAGTTTCCGACGCATCACGGCCCAGAGGTTTCTGGCAGAAGACCGCCGCCCCAGCCTCCAGCGCCTCGATCGACTGCGCCGCGTGCATGGCCGAGGGCGTGGCGATCACCACTCCATCGGGCTTCTGGTCCAGCAGCACGCGCAGATCGTTCCCGGTCGCCGCGTCGGGCGCCAGCTCTGCCGCGGCGGCGACGGCGGCCGGATCAGGGTCGGCCAGTGCCGCGATCTCGATGTCGCCGGCCTCGGCCATGGCCTGCATCCGGTGCCGACCGATCCAGCCGAGGCCCAAGAAGGCGATGCGCGGACGGGTCAGGGTGGCGGGGCGGGCAAGCGTGCTCAGTTGCATTGGATCAGGGCCTTCACGAAGTTTCCAGGCTTGTCACGGGTGGCGTCCAGGGCAACGCCCAATTCCTCAAGCGGATAGGTCGCGGAATAGAGCGGCCGGGGGTCCAGCCTCCCTTCGGCCACGGCCCGCACGGCATCCCTCATCCCGCGCATGACCACCTGCGGGTCGCGTTCATGGGCATTGATCACGTCGATGCCCTTCCAGTTCCACATCTGCATGTTGACCTGCCGGGGGCCGTCCTGGTGATAGCCCGCGATGACCAGCTGTCCGCCCTCGCGGACAAGCTCGGCCGCAAGGTCCAGCGGCCACTGTTTGCCTACAACCTCGATGACCGTGTCGCACAGCCGGTCGCCCGTCAGGCGCTTGACGTCTTCAATGATGCGCCAGTGATCGTCCATCGGGATGACATGGTCGGCGCCCATGTCGCGGGCCAGTTGCAGCGAGCTGTCGCGGCGTGAGATCGCGATGACCTCGGCGCCCACCTGCGCCGCCTGGCGGACCAGCAGCGCGCCCAGGAAACCGATGCCGATGATCGCGACCCTGTCGCCGGGGCGAACGCCCGCGCGGTGAAAGACGTTGACGGCGCAGCCCAGCGGCTCGGCCGGGACCGGTTGGCCGTCGAGTTCGCGCGGAAGCGGAATGACGCTGCTGGCGGCCACCGTCTCGTGCGTGGCAAAGCCCTCCTGGCCCGCGAAGGCCACGCGCTGGCCAGGCCGCAGGTCCCGCACCTGGTGGCCTATGGCCTCGATCACGCCCCAGGCCTCATGGCCCAGCGCGCCGGGGTCCAGGGGGAACTCCAACCAGTCGGGTCCGGCCCACGGCCCCAGGTTCGAGGCGCAGACGCCGCAGCCCTCGATGGCGATCCGCACCTCGGTCGCGCCGGGGTCGCGCGGGGTGATCGGCACGATCTCGACCTGACCCGGCGCCATGATGCGGGCCGCGCGCGGGCGCCCGCCTGCGGCTGTCGATGCGGTCCAGGTGTGGGGATTGGCATTCATCATTTGCGTCTCCGGGTCGGTGGTGTCGGATTCGGCGGCGCGTTCGCGCCCCGTGGTCATGGATGGGCGGCGCCTTCGCGCCACCCGGGCAGGTTGCTGAACAAGAAGCTGGAACAATTGTTCCAAACGGTGGTTCCGGGGCCCTGATGATGTCTCTGATGAAGACATAGAAGAAGATGCCCAGCCCCGCGCGCACGAGGGGATGGGCAGGGGAAACAAGGAGATGGGCACCCATGACGACGACATTGATCACCGGCGGATGCGGCTTCATCGGCCGCCATGTCGCGGCGGAACTGATGGAGGCGGGCCATGACGTCATCCTCTATGACGCCCTGATCGAGCAGGTTCACGGCGGCGCAGCCGAGGCGTCGCCCGAGCTGAAGCCGCTGGTCGACAAGGGCGCCCGGATCGTGCGTGGCGACATGCGCGACGAGGACGCGCTGCGGGGCGTGGTCAGGGACGCCGACGCGGTGATCCACCTGGCGGCCGAGGTCGGCGTCGGCCAGTCCATGTACGAGATCGCCCGCTATGTCGGCGCGAACGACCTCGGCACCGCCGTCCTGCTCGAGGCGATAGCCGCCCATCCCGTCAGGAAGATCGTCGTCGCATCGTCGATGAGCGTCTATGGCGAGGGCTATTACGCCACCGCAGACGGCACGGTGCATGAAAACGTCCGCCGCCGCACCGCAGACCTGCGCGCCGGCAAGTGGGAGGCTGCGACCTCGGACGGCAGCGCGCTGACGCCGATGCCCACGACCGAAAGCAAGCGGGTCGACCTGGCCTCGATCTATGCGCTGACCAAGTACCAGCAGGAACAGGCCGTGCTGATCTTCGGCGAGGCTTATGACATCCCCGCGACCGCGCTGCGCCTCTTCAATGTCTTCGGGGCGGGACAGGCGCTGTCGAACCCATATACCGGCGTTCTGGCGAACTTCGCGTCTCGCATCGCGGCGGGGCAATCGCCCACGATCTTCGAGGACGGCGAACAAAAGCGCGACTTTGTCCATGTCCGCGACGTTGCCCGCGCCTTCCGCCTGGCGCTGGAGAGCGAGGCCGCGAACGGCCATGTCATCAATGTCGGTTCCGGCCACGCCTATTCCGTGTCGCAGGTGGCGCGCCTTCTGGCGCAGGCCATGGGGTCTGACCTGCAGCCCGAGATCCTGGGCAAGTTCCGCGCCGGCGACATCCGCAACTGTTTTGCCGACATCACCAAGGCGCAGAACCTGCTGGGCTTCACCCCCCAGCACCGGCTGGAGGACAGCCTCGGGCCCTTCGTCGAATGGGTCAGCCGGCAGCCCTCGGTCGACAACGGCAGCCGGATGCGCGCCCAGCTGGAGGAGCGGGGGCTGGTCTCATGAGCGCCGATTTCGGCTTTGTCGAATGGTTCAGACCCGGCGAATACGACCGGGTCGAGGCGCTGCTGCCCGCGCTTGTCGCATCCGGTGCGCGACACCTGCGCACCCATGTCAGCTGGGCCGAATACCACGCGCCCGGCGGGCAGGAATGGTTCGACTGGCTCCTGCCGCGGCTGGCCCGCGATCTCGAGGTGCTGCCCTGCGTCCACTATACCCCGCCGTCGCTGTCGCGCACGGGGCGCAGTTCGGGCGCGCCGAAGGTCCTCAAGGACTATGCCGACTTCATCGACATGCTTCTGACGCGCCACGGCGAACACTTCACCCATGTCGAGCTGTGGAACGAGCCCAACAACCTGCTGGACTGGGACTGGCGCGAGGACCCGGACTTCGACCTTTTCTGCGAAATGGTCGGCGGCGCGGCGCATTGGGTGCAGCATCGCGGCTGGAAGGCGGTCTTGGGCGGACCGGCGCCCTTCGACCCCTATTGGCTGAACCTGATGGGAGAACGGGGCGTCCTGGGCGTCGTCGACGTCGTGGGCTTTCACGGCTTTCCCGGCACCTGGGACAGCGAGGCCGCGTCCTGGCGCGGCTGGGACATGCACCTGGGTGAGATGCGCCGCATCATGGACCTGCACAACCCCGACGCTGCGATATGGATCACCGAGACCGGCTATTCCACCTGGCGCCGGGACGAGATCGAGCAGGCGCGCCGCTTCGTCCAGTCGCTGCAGACGCCCGCCGACCGGGTCTACTGGTATGCCTGGGCCGATCTTCCCGCCGACGTCGCCGTGCAGGAGGGGCTGTGGTTCGACCCGCGCCATTACCACATGGGCGCTGCGACCGCCGACGGCCAGCTGAAGCTTCTGGGCCGCTTGCTGACCGAGGGTGGCGTCGGCCGGCTTCAGGAACTGACGCGGCTTGCCAGCCCCGCCGTGGCACGCCCTGACGAAAGCGTCCTGATCACCGGCGGCGCGGGCTTCATCGGCGCGAACCTGGCCGATGCGCTGATGCGCGACGGACAGCAGGTGACGGTTCTGGACAACCTCAGCCGGCCCGGCGTCGAACGCAACCTGCGCTGGCTGGCCGACCGCCATGGCGACCGCCTGCGGGCGGTGCCCGCCGACCTGCGCGACCAGCCGTCGCTGTCCGAGATCGTGGACAAGGCCAGCGCCGTCTTCCACCTAGCCGCGCAGACGGCGGTCACGACCAGCCTCGCCTCGCCCATGGAAGATTTCGAGGTGAATGCCCGCGGGACGCTGAACCTGCTCGAGGCCGTGCGGGCGACGGGGCGGCAAGTGCCGGTGATCTTCGCCTCGACCAACAAGGTCTATGGCGCCCTGGCCGACCTGACCGTCACCGACAGCGGCGACCGCTGCGGTCCGCTGGACAACGCACTTGCGGCGCATGGCGTGGCCGAGGACCGACCCCTGGACTTCTGCACGCCCTATGGCTGCTCGAAGGGTGTCGCTGACCAGTATGTGCTGGACTACGCCAAAAGCTATGGCATCCCGGCGGCGGTCCTGCGGATGAGCTGCATCTATGGCCCGCGCCAGTTCGGGACCGAGGATCAGGGCTGGGTCGCGCACTTCCTGATCCGTGCGCTGGAGGGGCGGCCGATCACCGTCTTCGGCACCGGCCGACAGGTGCGCGACGTGCTGCATGTCAGTGACGCCGTGGCCGCCTACCGCACGCTGCTGGACCGGATCGGCGCCTTGTCGGGCCGCGCCTTCAACCTGGGCGGCGGGCCGTCAAATGCCGTCAGCCTGCGCGAGGTCCTCTCCCAGATCGCGATGATCACGGGCGACACGCCCGATGTCAGTTTCCAGGACTGGCGGCAGGGCGATCAGCCGTGGTTCGTGGCCGATACCCGCGCGCTGCAATCCGCCACCGGCTGGCGGGCACGCGTGGACTGGCGCGACGGGCTTGCCGATCTGGCCGCCTGGCTGGCGCAGGATCGCGGCCTGCCGCTTCGCCGCGAGAGGCGGTCGGCATGAAGATCCTGATGACCCTCGATGCCGTCGGCGGGGTCTGGCAGCATGCTCTCGATCTGGCCGCGGGGCTGCGCCAGCGCGGCGTGCAGGTGGTTCTGGCAGGCCTTGGGCCGCGCCCCGATACGGCGCAGCTGACGCAGGCGCAGGCCATCGGACCGGTTGAATGGGGCGATGCGCCGCTGGACTGGCTGGCGGCTGCGCCCGGCGATCTGGCGCCCATCGCGCCCTGGCTCGATAGCTTGACCGAGCGGCACCGGCCGGACGTCCTGCACCTGAACCTGCCGACCCTGGCCGTCGGGCTGACCTGCGGCCTGCCGGTGCTGGTCATGTCGCATTCCTGCCTGGCCACGTGGTTCGCGGCCGTCAGGGGCACCGGTGTTCCCCCGGAGATGGCATGGCAGCGGGACATGACCGCCAGCGGCCTTGCCGCCGCGGATGCCGTCGTCGCCCCCAGCCGGTCCCATGCCGACGCACTGAGCCGCTGCTATGGCCCGCTGCCGGGGCTGACGGTGGTGCCGAACACCAGCAGCGCCGCACCCGTCGCAGCCCGTCGCCGGGCCGAAATCGTCGCCGCCGGCCGCTGGTGGGACGACGGCAAGAACGGCGCCACGCTGGACGCCGCCGCCGCGACGATGCGCTGGCCCGTCACCATGATCGGCGCCGTCACCGGGCCGAACGGCGCCCGTATCCGGCTGTCGCACGCCCGCCACGAAGGCCCCATGTCGCATGCCGATACCCTGGCCGCGATTGGACGGGCGGGGATCTTTTGCGCACCCTCGCTCTATGAGCCGTTCGGCTTGGCGGTGCTGGAAGCTGCGCGGGCCGCGACCCCTCTGGTCCTGGCCGACATCCCCATCTTCCGCGAGCTTTGGGACGGCGCGGCTGTCTTCTTTCCGCCGACCGACGATGCGGCTCTGTCGGCGGCCATAAACACGCTGGCCGAAGACGCCGGGCGGCGCCTCGCCCTGGGCCGCGCCGCCCGCGACCGCGCGGCGGCCCTGACCCCGGCGGCACAGGTGACGGCGATGCTGCACCTCTACCGCCGGCTGGCCCTGACCGCCGCCCCGGCAACTGCAACAGGATAAGATCGATGCGTTTTCTGTTCTATACACATTCGCTGGTGTCCGACTGGAACCACGGCAATGCCCATTTCCTGCGCGGCGTCATGCGCGCACTGAATGCCCGCGGCCACCAGACGCTGGCGCTTGAGCCACAAGACGGCTGGAGCCGCCGGAACCTCATCGCCGATCGCGGAAAGGCTGCCTTGGCCGAATTCGATGCCGTCTTTCCGGACCTGGACTGGCAGCCCTATGAGGCCGACCACGATCATGAACGGTCGCTGTCGGAAGCCGACGTGGTCGTTGTCCACGAATGGACCGACCCCGCGCTGATCGCCCGCATCGGCGCGCACCGGCGCCAGGGCGGGCGATACCAGCTGCTGTTTCACGACACGCACCACCGGGCCGTCAGCGCGAACGAAGAAATCGCCCAGATAGATCTGGACGGCTATGACGCCGTTCTGGCCTTCGGCGAGGCGCTGCGCGAACGCTATCTGGCGGCGGGATGGGGCCGGCAGGTCTTCACCTGGCACGAGGCCGCCGACACGACGCTGTTCAAGCCCATTCCCGAGATCCTGCCGCAGTCCGACCTGATCTGGGTCGGCAACTGGGGCGACGACGAACGCAGTGCCGAGCTTGAGGAATTTCTGATCGGCCCCGCCGCGGACCTGCAGCTGTCCGCCGCCGTCCATGGCGTCCGCTACCCCGATCACGCGCTGGACCGCCTGGCCCAAGCCGGAATCGGCTATCACGGCTGGCTGCCGAACGCGCAGGTGCCGCAGGCCTTCGCCCGCCACCGCGTGACCGTCCACGTGCCTCGCCGCCCCTATGTGCAGTCCCTGCCCGGCATCCCGACAATCCGGCCCTTCGAGGCGCTTGCCTGCGGTCTGCCCCTGGTCAGCGCGCCTTGGGACGACGTCGAAGGACTGTTCCGTCCCGGCGACATGCGCTTTGCCCGCGACGGCATCGAGATGCGGCACCACCTGCGGGAACTGCTGCACGATACCGCCGCTGCCGACGAACAGGCGCGCCAGGGGCTGCAGACGATCCTGGAACGGCACACCTGCGGCCACCGCGTCGAACAGCTGCTGGGGATCCTGGAAACTCTCCAGGCGCCGCAAACGCAGGAGGCCGTGGCATGACCCGCGTCGCATTCTACGGCTCCAGCATTCTCTCCAGCTATTGGAACGGGGCGGCGACCTATTACCGCGGCATCGTCAAGGCGATGAGCCGCCACGGCTTCGACGTCACCTTCCATGAACCCGATGCTTATGACCGCCAGTCGCATCGCGACATCGAGATCCCGGACTGGGTGCGCGTCAATGTCTGGCCCGCCACACCCGAAGGGCTGCGCGACGCCGCGGCGCAGGCGGCCGACGCCGACATCGTCGTCAAGGCCTCGGGTGTGGGCTATGCCGACGACCAGATCCTGACGCAGGTGATGGCGGCGGCCCGGCCCGGCGCCCTGCGCATCTTCTGGGACGTCGATGCGCCAGCCACCTTGGCAGCGATGCAGCAGGACCCTGACGATGCGCTGCGCCGGATGCTTCCGGACCTGGACGTCGTGTTGACCTATGGTGGGGGCGATCCGGTGGTGCGCGCCTATCGCGACCTGGGCGCGCGCGACTGCGTGCCGATCTATAATGCGCTGGACCCCGACACCCACCACCCAACCCCGCCGCAGGACCGGTTCCGGGCGGACCTGGGCTTCCTGGCCAACCGCCTGCCCGACCGGGAAGCCCGCGTGGCCGAGTTCTTCCTGCGCCCCGCCGCGATGCTGCCGCAGCGCCGCTTCCTGCTGGGCGGATCGGGCTGGAACCAAGGCGATCTGCCCGCCAACGTGAACGCCATCGGCCATGTCGGCACGGCCGATCACAACGCCTTCAACACCACGCCCCGCGCCGTCCTGAATGTGGCGCGCGACAGCATGGCCGCGACCGGCTTTTCCCCCGCCACCCGCGTCTTCGAGGCCGCCGGCGCCGGCGGTTGCCTGATCACCGACGCCTGGGAGGGGATCGAGCTGTTCCTAACCCCCGACAAGGAGGTGCTGGTGGCCCGCGACGGTCAGGACGTGGCCGATGCGCTGGCCGACCTGACGCACGAACGCAGCCAGGCCATCGGCCAGGCGGCGCTGGCCCGCGTGCTGGCCGAACACACCTATGACCGCCGCGCCATCCAGTTGCGCGACCTGCTGCACCGGATGCGTCCCGAAATCCTGACCGAGGAGGCCCAATGACCCCGCAAGACGAGATCATCATCTTCGGCCTGTCGCTCAGCTCGTCCTGGGGCAACGGCCATGCGACCACCTTCCGCGCCCTGCTGCGCGGCCTGCGGGCCGAGGGCCGCCGCGTGCTGTTCCTGGAACGCCGCCAGCCCTGGTATCTGGAGAACCAGGACCTGCCCGACCCCGACTTCTGCAAACTGGAATTCTATGACGACGTTGATGCGGTCCTGGACCGCCATCGCGACCGGCTGGAACAGGCCGGCGCCGTCATCGTCGGGTCCTATGTTCCCGCTGGCCAGCAGCTGATCGATGCGCTGCACCGCCTGCCGCTGCGGCAGCTGTGCTTTTACGACATCGACACGCCGGTGACGATGGACCTGCTGGAGCGTGGCAAGGAACAGCACCTGGCCCGCCGTCAGGTGCCGTTGTTCGACTGCTACCTGTCCTTCTCGGGCGGACGCGTGCTGGACCGGCTGCACGACCAGTTCGGGGCGAGAAACCCCGTGGCGCTCTATTGTTCGGTCGATGAGACAGCTTACCAGCCGATGGATGTGCCCCCTCGATGGGATCTGGGCTATCTGGGCACCTACAGCCCGGACCGCCAACCGGGGCTCGAGGCGCTGCTGATCGAACCCGCCCGCCGGCTGCCGCAGATGCGCTTCGTCGTGGCGGGCTCGATGTTTCCGGCCGATATCGAATGGCCCGCCAATGTCGAGCGGATCGACCACCTGCCGCCCGCCCGGCACGCCGAGTTCTACAACGCGCAGCGCTTCACCCTGAACATCACCCGCGATGCGATGCGCAAGCTGGGCTGGTCGCCCTCGGTCCGCCTGTTCGAGGCCGCGGCCTGCGGCACGCCCATCATTTCGGACCGCTGGCCGGGGCTGACGGACCTGCTGCCCGAAGGCCGCGCCGTTGTTCTGGCCGACACGACCGAAGACGTGGTGGCGGCCCTGACGGGCGCTGCGGACCCCGCCGCGATGGCGCGCACGGCCCGCGACATCATCCTGACCGACCACACCGGCCGGGCCCGCGCACGCGACCTGATCGCCGCGCTGGACCGCCAGACCGCTGCCACCGCCTGAAAGGAGCCATGAGCATGCAGAAGATGACCTCGTTTCAGCCGACCACATTGATCGCCGGTGGCGCCGGTTTCATCGGATCGCACCTGTGCGAGACGCTTCTACAGCGCGGCCACAGGGTGATCTGCGTCGACAGCTTCCTGTCCGGCCGGCGCGAGAACGTCCTGCCGCTGACCAACCACCCGGCCTTCACGCTGATCGAGGTCGACGTGACCGAACCCCTTGTGATCCCGGGTCAGGTGGACGAGGTCTACAACCTTGCCTGCGCGGCGTCGCCCCCTCAGTACCAGGCCGACCCGATGCACACGATGATGACCAACGTGCTGGGCACGGGCCATCTGCTGGAACTGGCGCGGGTGAAGGGCGCGCGCTTCCTCCAGGCTTCGACCAGCGAGGTCTATGGCGACCCCGAGACGCACCCGCAGACGGAAGACTACTGGGGCAACGTCAACTGCACCGGCCCCCGCGCCTGCTATGACGAAGGCAAGCGCGCGGCCGAGACGATGTGCTTCGACCACGTGCGGGCCGGACAGGGCGATGCGCGGGTCGCGCGGATCTTCAACACCTATGGACCGCAGATGCGCCCCGACGACGGGCGGATCGTGTCGAACCTGATCTGCCAGGCGCTGCAGGACAGGCCGATGACCATCTATGGCGACGGCACGCAGACGCGGTCGTTCTGCTATGTCTCGGACCTGGTCGAGGGGCTGATCGCGCTGATGGAGGTGCCGGTCGCGCCCGAAGGCGCCGTCAACCTGGGCAATCCCGGCGAATTCTCGATCCTGGAACTGGTCGAGATCATCCGCGATCTGGTTCCAGGCACCGCCCGTCCGGTCTTCAGCCCCCTGCCGACGGACGACCCCAGGCGGCGGCAGCCCGACATCACCCGCGCAAGGGAACTGCTGCGCTGGCAGCCCCGCATCCCGCTGCACGAGGGACTGCGCCGCACGATCCCGTGGTTCGCCGCGCATCTTCCCTCCGTCCCGCCGGTTGCCGCCACCCCCCTGCCAGAGGAGGCGCGCACATGAGTTCCCGCGACAAGCTTTCGGCGCGGATCCGCGACCTGGGCCCGTGGTTTCACAACCTGCGGATCGAGGGCGTCCAGACGGCCCCAAACCATCCGCTTGGCGACTATCCCCGCTTCAAGTGGCAGGGCTTCCGCCATGTCATCCCCGAGGACCTGACCGGCAAGACAGTTCTGGATATCGGCTGCAACGCCGGCTTCTACGCCATCGAGATGGCGCGCCGGGGCGCCGAGGTGACGGCCATCGACGCCGATCCGCATTACCTGGCGCAGGCGCGTTTTGCCGCCGACGCCGCTGAGGTCAACATCGACCTGCGCCAGATGGACGTCTATCAGGTCGAAAAGCTTGGCCGCCGCTTCGATTTGGTGATCTTCATGGGCGTCCTGTATCACCTGCGCCACCCGCTTTTGGCGCTGGACCTGCTTTATCGGCATGTCGTCGGCGACACGATGCTGTTCCAATGCATGCAGCGCGGGTCCATGGACCTGCCGGAAGTGGCCGGCGACTATCCGTTCGAGGAGTGGGAGATCTTCAACGACCACGCCTGGCCGCGCCTGAACTTCATCGAGCATCGCTATGCGGGCGATCCGACCAACTGGTTCATCCCGAACCGGGCAGGCATGGAGGCCATGCTGCGCAGCGCTGGCTTCATGATCGAGGATCAGCCCGAACCCGAGGTCTATCTGTGCCGCCGCGGCGAGGAACCTGGCCACACCCTGCCATAGGACCAGTCCCATGCAGCACCGTCGCATCATCTGGGCCGCCGCGACGCTCGGCTTCGCGCTCAGCGGATTCTTCGACGGCATCCTGCTGCACCAGATCCTGCAGTGGCACCATCTTCTCAGCTTGGTGCCCGGCATCGACGACATCCGGTCGCAGATCCTGTGGGACGGCTGGTTTCATGCTGCGATGTATATGATCGCCGTGATCGGCCTGATCGGCCTCTGGCGCGTGCGCGGCCGGACCGCACTGACGCCGCGCCGGGTGGCCGGGGCAATGTTGGCGGGTTTCGGCACCTGGCATGCAATCGATGCCGTGCTGTCGCACTGGCTTCTGGGCATCCACCGGATCAGGCTGGACAGCGACTGGCCGATCCTGTGGGACCTGGGCTGGCTTGCGGTCTTCGGCATCCTGCCGCTGGCAGGCGGCGTCTTCCTGCTGCGCCAAGCGCCGGCGGGCCCCGGCAGGGGGCCGGGGATGGTCGCGCTTCTGGCGCTGCTGGCCGTCGGCGCGGGAAGCTGGGCGCTGCGCCCGCCGCCGGGCCTTCCCTCGACGGTGGTGGTCTTCAGCCGCAGCGTCACGCCCGATCGCATGGCGGCCAATCTGGCGCAGGCGGGGGCCAGCATCCTCTGGTCAGACCCGGTGTCCCGCGTCGCCATCGTCGACCTTCCTCCTGGCCGCGGCTTGCGCCTATATGCCCGCGGAGCTCTGATGGTCGCTGGATCGGGTCTGCCGGCTGGATGTTTCGCATGGTCGCGGCCGGATCCTGCAAGCCGGGACGAGGCGTGACGTTGGGTCTGCAGGGACCGCGTCCCCTTCATGGCCGCGCCTTACGACCTGCCGCTCAATTCCAGCACCGTGATTTCAGATGGAACGCCAAGCCTGACCGCGAAGCCCGAAGCGAGTGCGGTGCCGCGACTGACATAGAGCGTCATTCCTCCGACCCGATAGCGCCCGGCGACGAAGCCGCCGTTCAGGCCCGCAGCGATGTCACCAAGGCCCGCGATCATCCCGCCGTGGGTATGCCCGGACAGTTGCAAGTCCACCCCGGCCGCGGATGAGGCGCGCGCTCCTGCCGGCCGGTGGTCCAGAAGAACGACCGGCGCATCCTGCGGCGCATCCGCAAGCGCCGCCGCCAGATCGGGACCGGGCAGTCCCAGGGCAAGAGCCGTCGGATCCGGCACGCCCGCCAGCACAAGGGATGCATCGTGCCTGCCGATCACTCGGTGATCGTTGACCAGGGGGACGATCCCCAGGTCGCGAAAAATCTCCATCCAGGCGGCGTAGTCGAAGTAATATTCGTGGTTTCCGGGCGACATGAAGACACCATCGGACGCGTGCAGTTGCTTCAGCGGCGCAACGTCCGCAAGCCTGTCAGCGGGCGCCCCCTCGACCAGATCACCGGTGATGACGATCACGTCGGCCCTCTGACGGTTCGCAATTTCCACGACGTCTGCCACCCAGTCCCTGTCGAACAGGGGCGAGATGTGCAGATCGGTCAGTTGCAGGATGCGATAGCCTTCAAGCGCGTCCGGCAGCCCCTCGATAACGACGGGCACGATCCTTGCCGACGGGATGCGCAGAGCCTGCGACACGCCCACGCCCGCAAGCACCAGCGCGGCAAGTCCGATGACCGGACGCACCCAGACCGCCGGCCGCCGCCATCGACGGAAGATGATCGACCGCAGCAGAGTGACGACATCCAGCGCGACCTGCGCGAGGGCCAGAAGCAGCACGACCGCGAACATCCAGTTGATCGCGACAAGGACCGGCCTCGGCACCTCCAGCGCGTCTGTCGACCCCGAGACCAGCTGGTTGACGAGGTACCTGACCGAAACAACGACCGCCAGCCCGGCCAGTCCCCAGCGAAGCCACGACGGCAGGGGAAGCCGGGGAACGAAACGGCCGGCGACGATCAACCCCAGCGACAGGGTCATCGCATGAAAGGTCAGCACCTCGCGAGAGAACTCGTTGATCAGCACCTTGGCCCCTTCCGCCCTGCACCCGAAGGCACAATCCCCAGCCAAAGCGTGACAGGCGGGACAGTCGCTGTCCACCGGCCGGAACGTCGGATGCCACCTGCGTGCAGTATCGAAGAACGCGGAGAGCCGGGACGACACCCGCCGCCAAAGTTGCGAGTGAAATCCACCGCTGCAATAGAAGCTGGGCAGACGACGACGCAACGGCGACCACGCTTGCCGGCTGGAGCGCGGGCGCGATTCCGTCTGAGGCTGCGTCTCTCCCGGATCTTACTCGGCTGCGCCATGGCGAAATCGCTTAAAGTCGCCAGGAACCTCCCTGAGAAAACTGAGGCGGGAACATATAATCCTATTAAAATACAGTATAGTACGAAAATTGAGCGTTAGGATTTTCGCAAGGATTGAGGCATAGAAAGAGGGTGTTCAGAACGGACAGTGGCCCGCGACGCAAGGCACTGGGACACAGGTCAGGATGACCATCATGGGCCGCACCAAAGGCGGCTTTAACAGGCGCAAAAGCGTCCTCTGCAAGTATGGGAATATCATGACCAGCATTCTGACGAACAACGGCGCCATGACCGCGCTGCAGACCCTCAAGTCGATCAACCGCGACCTGAGCGGCGTTCAGGAACAGATCTCGAGCGGCAAAAAGGTCGGCACGGCCAAGGACAACGCCGCCACCTGGGCGATCTCGAAAGTGATGGAAGCCGACGTCACCGGCTTCAAGAAGATCTCGGAAGGCCTGTCGGTTGCGGAATCGACCGTCGCCGTGGCACGTGACGCATCCGAAACCGTCGTCAGCCTTCTGAACCAGGTCAAGGGCAAGATCGTCCAGGCTCAGGACGAGGCTCAGGACAAGGGCAAGATCCAAGCCGACATCACGGCCCTGGTGGAACAGGTCAACTCGGTCGTCGGGGCCGCTCAGTTCAACGGCGTGAACCTGATCCAGGGCGGCGGCGCGAACGTTGAAGTCCTGTCGTCGCTGAACCGCGATGCAGGTGGCACGGTCACCCCGGGCAAGATCCAGGTGGTTCGCCAGGACTTGTCGACGACCGGCACCGCTGTTCCGGCAAGCTGGGGCACATCCGTCACCGCGGGTGATCAGACGGTCATCGACGACGGCACCGGTACTGGCACCGCCAACGTGGTCGCGACCGGCACCACCCAGAACGTCGACATCGCCAGCGTCGGTGACGGCTTCGGCTTCCGGATCGCCTTCGACGGCAGCGCCTCCGGCTCTCCGACGCACACGTTCGAGTTCATCGCGAACGCCAGCGACAGCACGACCTCCGTCGCTGAAGCGCTGACGACCCAGATGAACACGTTCATCTCAGCGAACGGCCTGACCGGCCGCTTTTCGGTGAACCGCGTGGGTGACCAGTTGCAGATCGGCAACACGTCCGGCGCCGACCTGGGCATCACGGTCGACGCATCGACGGACTCGACCGCGGCCTCCGGCGGTGGCTTGTCCCTTCTGGCGGGTATTGATGTCGAAAGCGACGCCAGCGGTGCGCTCAGCGCCATCGACGGTCTGATCGACACGGCCACCAGCGCTGCTGCCGCCTTCGGTACGACCCAGAACCAGCTCTCCACGCAGAACGACTTCGTGGGCAAGCTGATGGACTCGATGAAGGCCGGCATCGGCTCGATGGTCGATGCTGACATGGAAGAGGCTTCGGCCCGCCTGCAGGCCCTGCAGACCCAGCAGCAGCTGGGCATCCAGTCGCTGTCGATCGCCAACCAGGCGCCCGGCGCCGTGATGGCCCTGTTCCGCTGATAAGGCAGGCGGGCGCCCCAACGGCGCCTGCTACAACGTCGCGACGGGCTGCATCGTGGCCCGTCGCTGCTTTCCATCGGCCAGACCCTGCGGGACGGCAACTCTGATCCTGGCCGCCTGACGCCGAACCGCGTCAGGGCTATGCGTATTCAGATCGATCGAACGTCAGAGATCCCTATCCGACTAACGAAAAAGGCCGCGCGGCAATGCCAGCGCGGCCTCGTCGTGTCGCAAAGGGATCGATTTAGCGCGGCGAGATCATCATGACCATTTGCCGCCCTTCCAGCTTGGGCATCGATTCGACCTTCCCGGCCTCTCCGACATCGTCCTTGACGCGGTTCAGAAGTTCCAGCCCCAGGTCCTGGTGGGCCATTTCTCGGCCGCGGAAGCGCAGGGTGACCTTCACCTTGTCGCCGCCTTCCAGGAACTTCATCACGCTGCGCATCTTGACGTCGTAGTCGTGGATATCGGTTCCCGGACGGAACTTGATCTCCTTGACCTCGATGATCTTCTGCTTCTTGCGCGCCTCGGCTTCCCGCTTCTGCTGTTCGTACTTGAACTTGCCAAGGTCCATGACCTTGCAGACCGGCGGGGTAGCGTTCGGGGAAATCTCGACCAGATCCAGCCCGGCGTCCTGCGCCATCTGCAGCCCGACCGACGGCGGCACGACACCGACGTTTTCGCCCTCGGGGCCGATCAGGCGGATTTCGGCGACGCGGATGCGTTCGTTGACGCGGGGTCCGGTGTCGCGGGTGGGCGGTGCGTTATGCGGTCGACGGGCTATGGCGTTGCTCCTTT
>JAYZBS010000077.1:0-14769 GCA_036338635.1 Pseudomonadota bacterium
CCCAAGGGCCAGTCTCGATCCATCCCGGCAGGATCGTGTTGACCCTGATCTCGGGGCCGAGGCTGACCGCCAAGGCATGCGTCAACGCCACCAGCGCACCCTTGGCTGCGGCATAGGCCTCGGTTTCGGGCTCGGATTGCAGGGCCCTGGTGGAGGCCATTGTCACGATGCTGCCCCTCCCCTCCCGCAACAGCGGGACCGCCGCGCGAATACACAGGAACGCGCCCGTCACGTGGCTGTCCTGCCACCGGCGCCATTCTTCAAGAGACAGGTTCTCAATGGGACCGCTGACCGGATCGGCGACGCCAGCGTTGGACACCAAAAGATCCAGCGGCGCGTCCTCAAGCCAGTCACGCGCCGACGCGAACGCCGCCGAGACATCGTCCTCGTTACCTACGTCCACATGCAGGGCAAGAATGTCGTCGTCCAGCTCGGCCAGCGCCTCGTCGTCCAGATCGAAGACCACGACGCGCCACCCGTCTGCCTTCAGGCGCATAGCCGTCGCCTTGCCGATGCCCTGCGCGCCGCCGGTCACGATTGCCGTCTTCATCATCAGCCGCCTTCCGATTGCCTCGTTCGCACTGACAACCGACGACGGTGATAAGCGTTCCGCCTTAGCCTTTTGACGAAAGCCTGCGGGAATTGGCGCGCGTCCGCCGCCCGTAGGGGCGCAGGCCCGCCGAAAGCATCCTCTCGGTACTGTGACCACGCATCCCGGCCTGTGCCATCGCGAACAGCGACTCCGACACCGCCGCCTGCTTTTCCGCGACCATGCGGAAGGGCTCTCCGGGGGCTTGGGCCATCAGACCCATCATTCCCGCCATACGCAGACCGATGACCATGTTGGCCTCGATCGCCATGCGCGTGAATTGCGTGGCCAGTCGCATCTGCGCGGCGGGAAGAAACATCGGCATCATCGGCTTCATCTCAGCGTCCTTCCTCGGTGCCGCATGCCTGCGGCCTGGCCATGTCAGCTTGCTTGCTGCGGCGCGGCGATACAACGGAGACTTTCGGACATGGTTCCCGAATCTTTGACGGCGCCGCTTGGCAAGGCGGCCTGCTGTGGATAGAGGCATGGCCATGACAAAGACGCTGACCCTTCGCCGTCCGGACGACTGGCACCTGCACCTGCGCGACGGAGCGATGCTGGCCGCCGTAGCGCCGCATTCCGCGCAATTCGGCCGCGCGATCATCATGCCCAATCTGGTGCCGCCGGTCACGACCGGCGCCCAGGCCGCCTCCTATCGCGACCGCATCCGCGCAGCGCTGCCCGAGGGCGCCGCGCTGGATCCGCAGATGACGCTCTATCTGACCGACACAACTGACGCCGCCGACGTGGTGCAGGCCTTCCGTGACGGGATCATTCGCGCGGTCAAGCTCTATCCTGCGGGGGCTACGACCAACAGCGCCTCGGGCGTAACGGACTTCGCCCGCGTCCAGCCGGTGCTGGAGGCGATGGCCGAGGCTGGCGTGACCCTCTGCGTCCATGGTGAGGTGACCGACCCCTCGGTCGACATCTTCGATCGGGAAGCCGTCTTCATCGACACCGTCCTCGACCCGCTGCGCCGCCGCACGTCGGGCCTGCGGGTGGTGATGGAGCATATCACCACCAGCGACGGCGTCGCCTATGCCCGCGCCGGCGGGGACGACCTGGCCGCCACCATCACGACGCATCACCTGGTTATCAACCGCAACGCGATCCTCGCGGGCGGTATCAGGCCGCACTATTACTGCCTGCCGGTCGCCAAGCGCGAGTCCCACCGCCTGGCCCTGCGCGAGGCCGCGACCTCGGGCGATGTGCGGTTCTTCCTGGGCACGGACAGCGCGCCGCATCCCGATGCGGCCAAGCTGCAGCCCTGCGGCTGCGCCGGTTGCTTCACCGCCCCGAACACCATGTCGATCCTGGCCCAAGTGTTCGAAGACGAGGACGCCCTGGACCGACTGGAAGGGTTCACCGCGCTGCACGGTGCGGCCTTCTATCGCCTGCCGGCCAACGAGGATCACATCACCCTGACCCGCCGAGACACGCCGGCCGCATATCCCGCGCAGATCGCTGCTGGGGATGAGGTCGTGACCGTCTTCGATCCCGGCTTCCCGCTCTATTGGCACCTGGAGGACAAATGAGCCTGACCTTCCCCGCGCGCGAGGAGATCGCCCGCCTGACCGCCCGGATGCTGCTCGAGATCAAGGCCGTCGACTTCAACGCTGCCCAGCCCTTCACCTATGCGTCCGGCCTGAAGGGGCCGACCTATGTCGATTGCCGCCGCATCATCAGCTTTCCGCGCGTCCGCGCCACGCTGATGGACTTCATGGCCGCAACCGTCATGCGCAACGCGGGCTTCGAGGCCTTCGACAACGTGGCGGGCGGCGAGACGGCAGGCATCCCTTTCGGTGCGCTGGTCGCCGAGCGTTTGGGTTTGCCGATGACCTATGTGCGCAAAAAGCCCAAGGGCTATGGCCGCAACGCCCGCATCGAGGGTGTGATGACCGAGGGGAGCCGCGTCCTACTGGTCGAGGATTTGACCACTGACGGCGGCAGCAAACTGTCCTTCGTGGATGCGATCCGCGAAACAGGTGCCACCTGCGCCCATACCGCGGTGATCTTCTACTATGGCATCTTCCCCGAGACGACGCAGCGGCTGGCCGATCATGGCGTCACGCTGCACCACCTCTGCACCTGGTGGGACGTCTTGGCCGAGGCCCGCGCCCAGGCTAGCTTCGACGACGCCACTCTGACTGAGGTCGAGGCCTTCCTGACCGATCCCCGCGCCTGGCAGGCCGCCAATCCCTGACGCCTGCTTTCGATCAGGCCGACCGCAACGGGACATCCGGCCTGATCCTCCTGGGTTGCAGGACAAGCGCCAACAACAGCAGGCGCCGCTGGCCCGGTTTTCCTGCAGATCCAGAGTGCAGTCCCAAGGCTAGGCGCACGCCAACGCCAGAGTCGTGGATTTCCGGTCGATCATTCCGCAGCGGCGTCTTATCCACAGGCTGTCCACAGCTTGATGCACCGAAATCTGGCGGCGGGCGATTTTCACGCCCACCCCTTTCCTCTATGGTGGCGCCTTGCAGTGAAAGGACAGGACCATGAGCGGATTGCGCGTGATCACCCCCGGCCAGACGGACGGCGAGGACAAGCCCGCCATCCCCTTCTCGCTCGAGGCGGAACAGCAGCTGCTGGGCGCGCTTCTGACCAACAACGATGTGTTCGACCGGGTCAGCCAGATCATCAAGTCGGATCACTTCTATCACCCGGTTCACGCCCGCATCTTCGACATCTGCGCCGAGCGCATCCGCAAGAACGCGCTGGCCAGCCCGGTCACGATCAAGGCCTTCCTCGAACATGACGAGGGGCTGAAGGAGCTGGGCGGTCCGGCCTATCTGGCCCGCATGGCAGCCGCGGCGATCAGCGCCTATGCCGCGCGCGACTATGCACAGATGATTCGCGAATTCGCGCTGCGGCGCGAGCTGATGCAGCTGGGGCAGGATATCTCCTCTCGCGCGGCGACGGTCGAGGTCGGCGACGACGCCGAGGAACAGATCAAGGCCGCCGAACAGACGCTCTACAAGCTGGGCGAGGCCGGCGTGGCCGAGCGCGGCTTCCAGAGCTTCCTCAAGGCGGTCACCGGGGCGGTGCAGGTCGCAAACGCGGCCTATCAGCGCGACGGCAAGCTGTCGGGCATCTCGACCGGGCTGATTGATCTTGATGCCAAGATGGGCGGCCTGAACAACTCGGACCTGATCATTCTCGCCGGGCGCCCGTCGATGGGGAAGACCTCTCTGGCGACGAACATCGCCTTCAACATCGCCCGCGCACACAAGCTGGGCGAAAAACCCGATGGCACGCAAGGCAGCGTCGAGGGCGGCGTGGTGGGCTTCTTCAGCCTCGAGATGTCGGCCGAACAGCTGGCCGCCCGGATCCTGTCCGAAGCCGCCGAGGTGCCGTCCGAGCGCATCCGCTCGGGCAACATGGACGAGGCCGAGTTCCGCCGCTTCGTTGAAGCCGCCCATGCGCTGCAGAACTGCCCGCTCTATATCGACGACACGCCCGCCTTGCCGATCAACCAGCTGGCGGCGCGGGCGCGAAAGCTCAAGCGGACGCACGGACTGGACGTGCTGATGGTGGACTATCTTCAGCTGCTGAAGGCGGCCACAGCCAAGGACAGCCGCGTGAACGAGGTGTCCGAGATCACCCAGGGCCTCAAGGCCGTCGCGAAAGAGCTGAACATCCCGGTCATCGCCCTCTCGCAGCTGTCCCGTCAGGTCGAGAACCGAGAGGACAAGCGCCCGCAGCTGTCGGACCTTCGCGAATCCGGCTCGATCGAACAGGACGCCGACATCGTGATGTTCGTGTTCCGCGAGGAATACTACAAGGAACGCGAAAAGCCTTCGGACAGTGATCTGGATGCCATGGCCAAATGGCAGCAGGTGATGGAGAGTGTCCACGGAAAGGCCGAGGTGATCCTGGGCAAGCAGCGCCACGGTCCCATTGGCACGGTCGAGCTGGCCTTCGAAGGCCAGTTCACCCGCTTCGGCAACCTCGCCCGCGACCGCCAGAGCCAGTGGGACTGACCGGTTGAACCTGCCCGTCCCGCTGGTCACGATCGGCCTCCTGCTGGCGTCGAACGTCTTCATGACGGTTGCGTGGTACGGGCACCTGAGGTTCAAGGCGGCGCCGCTGACGACCGTGATCCTCGTCAGCTGGGGGATCGCCTTCTTCGAGTATGTGCTGCAGGTGCCAGCCAACCGCGTCGGCCACGGGCATTTCAGCGCCGCGCAACTGAAGACCATCCAGGAGGTGATCAGCCTCTCGGTCTTCGCGATCTTTTCCTGGCTCTACTTGGGTGAAAAGATCGGCTGGCAGCACGGCGTCGGCTTCTCGCTGATCTGCCTCGGCGCCTGGTTCATCTTCCACGACTTCGGCTGAGGCCCCTTGCCGTCAGGGGGGGTGCGGGGGGCAGGCCCCCCGCCGTCGCGGGACGCAAACTGACAGTTCCGGACAGGGTGCTCTGGACGGCGGCACCTGGCTCTGCATATCGTGCAATCCCGCGGGATCGAAAGGCCGATGATGCGTACGCCCCCTCACCTTCTGACGCTGGTGGCCCTTTCGGGTGTGTCGGCGCTTTCCATGAACGTGTTCCTGCCATCACTGCCCGGCATGGCGCGGGAATTCGGGGTGGACTACGCGGTCATGCAGCTGTCGGTGTCGGCCTATATCGGGGCCAGCGCGGTGCTGCAGCTGTTGGGCGGCCCGCTCAGCGACCGCTTCGGCCGCCGGCCCGTGGTGCTGGCGGGGCTTGCAGGGTTCCTCCTAGCGACCGTCGGCACGCTTCTGGCCACGACCGCGGGCGTCTTCCTCGTCTTCCGACTTCTTCAGGCGGTCATCACCGTCTGCATGCTGGTACCGCGCGCCGTCGTCCGCGACCTCTATGACGGCGACCGGGCGGCGTCGATGCTGGGCTATGTCACGATGGGCATGGCGGTGGTGCCGATGATGGCCCCGGTCGCCGGCGGCGTCCTGGACGAGGTTTTCGGCTGGCAGGCGAACTTCGCCGTGATGGGCCTTCTGGGCGTCCTCGTCCTGACCCTCGCTTTCCGCGACATGGGCGAGACCGTTCGCGGCGGCGGCCTGCCTCTCCGGCGCCAGATGGTAAACTATCCCATCCTCGCGCGCTCGCACCGGTTCTGGGGCTATTGCCTGGCGGCCACGCTCTCCTCGGGTGCCTTCTTCGCCTACCTGGGCGGTGCGCCGTTCGTGGGCGAACGTGTCTTCGGCCTGACGCCGGCGCAGGTCGGCTATTGGTTCGCCGCGCCCTCGATCGGCTATATCCTCGGCAACTTTTTGTCGGCGCGCTTCTCGGCGCAGCTGGGCATGAACCGGATGATCCTTTTCGGCGCAATCATCTGCTTTCTTGCGCTGTCGCTGGCGCTTCTGGCGGATATCGCAGGGCTGGTGCGCCCGATCGTCTTCTTCGGCGCCATCGCGACGATGGGGCTGGGAAACGGCATGGTTCTGCCCAACGCCAATGCCGGGATGATGAGCGTGCGCCCCGAGCTTGCCGGCACGGCCTCGGGCCTGGGCGGCGCGCTGGCCGTGGCGGGCGGCGCTGCGCTGTCGGCGCTGGCGGGTGCGCTTCTTCAGCCGGGCAGCGGCGCGACGCCGCTTCTGGCCATCATGTGCGCCTCGGCGGCGGGGTCGCTTCTGGCGATCACCTGGGTCTATCGGCGCGAGTCGCAACTGATCAATGCACACTAGGATCAGGTCTCGTTCCTGATTACATCCAGAACAGGACGGTCTCGGCCAATGCGATGGCGGACAGGCAGGTCTGCGGGCACCTGTCGGAACGCATGGCGACCCTCTGCAGTCTTCCAACCGACCGAACATGATCTCGATGCGAGTGCGTCTTCTGCAGCGGCGCCTATCGTACTTCACTGCCTTCTGGCGAGACTTCCGACCGGGGATGCGCGCTTTCATCCCTTTGTCTTCCAACGCTTTCCGTATCCACTCAGCGCCATATCCCGGTCCGCCAGAAGCCAGTCGGCCTGCGGCAGGCTGCCCGAAAAGCGCCGCCCCGGTGTAGTCGCTGGCCTGACCTGCCGATAGGAAAACCCGGATCGGGCGGCCTTTCGGATCGGTCACGGCGTGCAGCTTGGTGTTCCGTTCTCGGGCGAAACTGTCCGGTTTTCTGTCCCTCGAACCTCTTCGTTCGCCCGGTCTGGCGGCCGGGCTCCATTTTTTGGCACGCAGGCTGCAAGCCGTGCGGTGCGCCTTCAGATGGGTCGCATCGATCATGACTGTTCCCGGATCGGCACCCTCGGCGGCCAGGCCCGGCATGATCCGGGCGAAGACCCCGTTATCGGCCCAACGCCTCCAGCGATTGTAGAGGGTCTTGGTGGGCCCATGTTGCCTTGGTGCGTCGCACTACCGAAAGCCATTGCGGTTGATGAAGATAATGCCGCTCAGCACCCGCAGATCATCAACACGCGGGCGGCCATGACTCTTGAGAAAGAAAGGACGAAGGCGGGCCATCTGCGCCTCTGTCAGCCAGAACGGGTTGCTCATCGATCAGGTCTCCTTGCGGAGCCTGAATCACACCAAAGGCGTGAAATCAGTGGGTATGGGGCCTAGGTCCTTGCCGCACCGCCTTTGCAACCGCTAAGGCTGATTTGCAAAGCGGGGGGGACGGGATGGCCATGCAAAAGATCTATGCCGGCAGCACACTGCGCGAAACCCGCGCCCGCGCCGGCCTGACGCAGCGGCGCTTTGCCGAGACGCTCGGCGTGTCTCTGCCCTACCTGTCGCAGATGGAAAACAACCACCGCCCGATCAGCGCCGGCGTGCTTCTGCGGCTGGCGCAGGAATTCGGTATCGACCTGACCACCCTGGCCGCCGGCGACGCGGAACGCATGGTCATCGACATGCAGGAAGCACTGGCCGATCCGCTGTTCGACAGCGCCCCGCCGCTTGCGGATCTGCGCCTTGCCGCGACCAATGCGCCGGTTCTGGCGCGGGCCTTCCTGAACCTCTACCGCGCGCATCGCGAGGGGCAGGAGCGGTTGGCCGCCCTCGATCAGGCCATCGGTGCCGCCGGACAGAACAGCCTGACCACGCCGTGGGAAGAGGTCCGCGACTTCTTCCATTATTGCGACAACTACATTGATGCCGTCGACCGCGCGGCCGAGCGTTTCGCAGCCCCCGACGGCCGTCGCAGCGATCCTTGGCAGATGGCTGTTGCGGCGCTGGCGGCCAAGGGCATCCAGGTACGGCTGACCGAACTGCCCGCCAACGCCGTCTATCGCCGCGACGGTGATCGCCTGCTGGTTAATGCCGCGGCCGAGGCGCCGACGCGTCTGTTCCAGTTGTTGCATCTGGTCGCGCTCGAGCGTCAGTCCGACCTGCTGGACGCGACGCTGGACCTTGCACGCTTCCGCAGTCAGACAGCGCGGGAGATCGCCCGGCTGGGGATGGCGAACTATTTCGCGGGCGCGGCCCTGATGCCCTATCGCGCCTTTCTGGCCGCCGCACACGAGGAGCGGCACGACCTTGAGCGCCTGTCGCATCTGTTCGGCGCCTCGCTGGAGCAGGTGGCCCACCGCCTGTCGACGATGCAGCGTCCCGGCGCGAAAGGCGTCCCCTTCTTCTTCGTGCGGGTGGACCAGGCGGGCACCATCACCAAGCGGCACTCGGCCACGCGGCTGCAATTCGCGCGGTTCGGCGGCGCCTGCCCTCTGTGGAACGTCCACCAGGCTTTCGAGCAGCCCGGCCGCTTCCTGCGCCAGTTGGCCGAAACCCCGGACGGCGTGCGCTATCTGCTGCTGTCGCGCGACGTGTCCAAGCATGCCGGCGCCTTCAACGCGCCCGTCCGCCGCTTTGCCATCGGCCTGGGCGTCGAGGTCACGCAGGCCGAGGGCATGGTCTATGCCGACGGGCTGGACCTGACCAAGCCGAGGGCGTTCGAACCCATCGGCATCTCTTGCCGAATCTGTCCGCGCCGCGACTGCCACCAGAGGTCGGTGCCGCCGATCGACCGCGACCTGCGCATTCCGCAGGACCGGCATGGGCCCCTGCCCTACGAGATCGCCTGACTTATCCACAGGTTACGTTGCAACTTGGGCGGGAACCCGCCGACCGGGGCAAGGTTTCGCGCATCCCGGCTGACGGTTTTTCTGGGCTGTTGCCATCAAGGCACAGCTGCTGTTTACCCGACCTCGAATGGAACCAATGCGCCAGCCATGACAAGGCGTGCCTTTCGGGGGACAGTGATCGACAATGACGGTGATGGATCGACTGAACGCGTCGCTTGGGAAGTGGCTGCCAGAGCAACGGCTGTTCCTTCGGTCGGATGACACCACCCGCGTCCTGCACCTGCGTCCCCTGACCCAGCTGGCCGGGATCAGCGGGATCACCTTCGCCTTCGGCTGGACGCTGTTTGCCAGCTCGGCCCTGATGATCGACGCCTTCGGGGCGGAAGGCACGCGGGCGCCTGTCGCGCAGGCCGGGCTTGAGCAGCGGCTGGACGAGCTTCAGGCCGAACGTGACGCCCGCGCCGCCGAAGCGCTTGCCGCGCAGGCCCGCTTCGCCACCGCGCTTGACCAGGTCTCCCAGATGCAGACGCAGCTCCTCGACTCCGAGGAGAAGCGCCGCGAGATGGAAGCGGGCCTCGGTGCCGCGCGATCGACACTGACGGCGGCACTGGCGGAACGCGACGCGCATCAGGCGAAGCTCACCGGCGATGCCGGCCCCGACCGCAGCGAGGAAGTCACCGTCGCCCTGGACATTCTGGCCGACGAGCTTCGCCAGACCGCCGACCAGCGCGCCCTTGCCCGCCAGGAAGCCGACGAGGCGCGGCTGGCCGCCCAGGAACTGACCGTCGAGCGCGACCAGATCCTGGCCCGCAACGACGAGATCCTGACCCAGCTGGAGGACGCCGTGACCGTCTCGGTCGAGCCGCTGGACGACGTCTTCCGCTCGGTCGGGATGAACCCCGACGAGGTTCTGGCGACCATCCGCGAAGGCTATTCCGGTCAGGGCGGCCCGCTGACGCCGCTGTCCTATTCGACGCGCGGCAACGCGGCGCTCAGCCAGAACGAGACGAAGGCCCGGCAGATCATCGTGACGCTGGACCAGATGAACACCTATCGCATCGCCATCGAGAAGCTGCCGCTGGCGATGCCGGTCGAACAGGCGTTCCGTTATACCTCGGGGTTCGGCCGCCGTTGGGGCCGCATGCACGAGGGCGTGGACATGGCCGGCCCCATCGGCACGCCGATCCACGCTACGGGCGACGGCGTGGTGACCTTTGCCGGCCGTCAGGGTGCCTATGGCAACCTCATCAAGATCGAGCATGAGCTGGGGACCGAGACGCGCTATGGCCACCTCAGCCGGATCGGCGTCAAAGTCGGTCAAAGGGTGTCGCAAGGCGAGCTGATCGGTGCTATGGGCAATACCGGACGCTCGACCGGGCCGCACCTGCATTACGAGGTGCGGATGAACGGTCGGGCCGTGGACCCGATGAGCTTCATCAAGGCAGCAGAAAATGTTCAGTAAGACCCGCGTGACCGAGAATCGCCCCGTCTCTCCGGCCCCCGCCGGCCCCGCACCCGAAGCCGCACCAACCACCCCCGAACGCAATCTGGACGCCCCCGCCCCGTCGACGCCGCGCCAGCGGACGGCGCCCTCGGTCATGTCGCCGGACCTGACGGTCGTCGGCAACATCAAGACGCAGGGCGACATCCAGGTCGAAGGCACCGTCGAGGGTGACATCCGCGCCCACCAGCTGACCATCGGCGAGACGGCGACCATCAAGGGCGAGATCGTCGGCGACGACGTGATCGTCCATGGCCGCGTCGTCGGCCGTGTCCGCGGGCTGAAGGTCCGCCTGACCGCCACGGCCCGGGTCGAGGGCGACATCATCCACAAGACAATCGCCATCGAATCCGGCGCCCATTTCGAAGGCTCGGTCCAGCGTCAGGAGGATCCGCTGAACAACGGCGGCACCAAGAAACTGGCCCCTCCGGCCGAGTGATCGGACTTGGCGGTCGAGAAAGACCGCCCCCCGAATATCGTCATGCTCTGCCTGATGGCGGCGCCGTCGCTGGAAAAGTGGCGGTCTGTCCGCTTTGACCGCGACGTGGAAGGCGGGCCTTGATTTCTGGCCGTGCGAGGGGTTTCCCGCAGGAATACCTGTTCCAAGAACAATGGTCTGCGACGGGTCCAGAAGCCGAACCACAATGCGGGAGCCTCGGACGATGCCTCGGCCCGGGCCGGGATCATTCAACGGGCAAGCGGCTCAGGATCGACGCGCCCCTCGAGCGCAACCGGTGCGGTTTTCGGTTCATCTGACGAGCAGACCTGCGCAGCCCTCCGGACCATGATCCGCGCGGATGAACGGGATCAACGGTCCCGCTGGCAATCACGGTAGGTGCCGACAGCGGCCGGTGCAGTTTCGGCGCCACGCGCCGCTAGCCATAGCGGCGAAGCAGCGCGTCGGCGACCGGGGGGCTGACGAATTTAGACACATCCCCCCCAAGCCGCGCGATCTCCTTGACCAGCTTCGAGGCGATGGCCTGCCGCCGGGCGTCCGCCATCAGAAACACGGTCTCGATGCTGCTGTCCAGGGCGCGGTTCATGCCGACCATCTGGAACTCGTATTCGAAGTCGGCCACAGCGCGCAGGCCGCGCACGATCACCCTGGCGCCCACGTCGCGGGCGCAGTCGATCAGCAGGTTCTCGAACGGATGGACGAGAATCTCGCCACCGGTCTTCAGAGCGATGGCATTGCATTCAGCCTGCACCATCGCCACCCTTTCCTCCAGCGGGAACAGCGGACTCTTGTCGCGATTGATGGCCACCCCGATTACCAGCCGGTCGACCAGCGCCATCGCGCGCTGAATGATGTCTATGTGACCCAGGGTGATCGGGTCGAACGTGCCAGGATAGAGGCCGATGCGCATGAGATCGCGTCCTGTGTCAGGGTCCGGGCCTCAGGCAAAACCGATTTGGCAACCGATTGCAAGAAAGTGATCGTGCGCGACCGGACGTCACGCGCCCATAATCATGCCGGTCAGGGCCTCTTTCTCGGCGGCAAGCTCTTTCAGGCGGCCGCTGACCGCGTCGCCGATCGAGATGACGCCCAGCATCCGCCCGCCATCGTCCACCACCGGCATGTGGCGGAAGCGGCCGTTGGTCATCCGTTCAAGGACGGTCAGCGCATCTTCGGCAACGGTGCAGGTCTGCACCTCTCGGGTCATGAAGCGGCTGATCGGCTGCGACAGGACCTCAGGCCCATGCTGGCCCAGCTGGCGCACGATGTCGCGCTCCGACAGGATGCCCATCGGCGTCTCGCCATCGGTCGAGACCACGACTGCACCGATACGCTTTTCGGCCAGCAGTTGCGCAGCCTCGGCCAGGGACGCGTCGGGGCCGATGGTCAGGATCGTGGCGGATTCGATCCACGGCTTGGCGGAATCCGATTTCATCGACAGCAACTGTTTGACCAACATGGCGAGGTCCCCTTCCCTGACGGCTTCTGTGGGTTCATCTTTTGGCCCGAATCGCGATCCGTCAAGTGCCACCCTGGTCGGGGACGGGCAGCTGCCCCTCCAACCGGTGGATTTCGGCGCGCACGCCCTGCGCCAGCGCCTCGGCCAGCAGCGTCAGCCGGCGCGAGGCGCGGTCGTCGGCATGCCGGATCAACCAGAAGCTGCGAGTGAGAGAGATGAGGTCGGTCAGCACCCGCGTCACGCCGGGCGCGAAAGGCAGCGCGAAGTCATGCACGATCCCGACGCCCGCACCTGCGCGCAGCGCCTGCATCTGCACCGCGACCGAGTTCGAGCTGATCTGCGCCGTCTCGACCCCCGTGGCGGAGAGATAATCCAGTTCGCGATCAAAGATCATGTCGGGGATATAGCTGATCATCCGGTGGTCCTTCAGCGCCTGCAGGCTTGTCAGCGGCGGATGCGCGGCCAGATAATCGCGATGCGCGGCAAGGTGCAGGCGGTAATCCGCCAGCCGCTGCACCGTCAGCCGCCCCGCGTCGGGCGGTGACACGGCAATGGCCATGTCGGCCTCTCGACGGGTCAGATTGACGACACGCGGCAGGGCGACGATCTGCACCTCGAGCCCCGGATGCGCCTTGCACAGATCACGCGCCACCTGCGGCAACAGATAGTTGGCGCAGCCGTCCGGCGCGCCGATCCGCAGTTGGCCCGTGATGCCCGCATCGGCACGCACGGCCTCGGCGGCAGCGCTGGCGGCCTGCTCGGCCGCCTCGGCGGGTGCGATCAGGCGCGCACCCTCGGCAGTCAGCTGATAGCCCTGCGGCGTCTTCAGAAACAGCGCCGCCCCCACCGCCCCCTCAAGCCGTGCGATGCGACGGCCGACGGTCGAGGCGTCCAGCCCAAGCCGCCGGCCGGCACCGGAAAGGCTTTCGGTTCGCGCGACGGACAGGAAGATGCGCAGGTCGTCCCAATCCACCACGGAATCCTTTGCGATTTTGCAAAACGCTTTTGCCACCATGCCCCTTTATCCGGCGATATCGCAAGGCTAACCTGCCGCCCAAACAGGAGGATGACGTATGAAAGAGATTCATCACTGGATCGACGGCAAGGAATACCAAGGCACGTCCGGCCGCTTTTCCGACGTGTTCAACCCCGCCACCGGCGAGGTTCAGGCGCGCCTGTCGCTGGCCACCAAGGCCGAGCTTGACCACGCGGTCGAACGCGCGGCCGAAGCCCAGGTCGCCTGGGGCGCCACGAACCCGCAGCGCCGCGCCCGCGTGATGATGGAGTTCGTGCGGCTCATCAACCGCGACATGGACAAGATGGCCGAGGTCCTGTCCAGCGAACACGGCAAGACCTTCCCCGACGCCAAGGGCGACATCCAGCGCGGTCTGGAGGTCATCGAGTTCTGCATCGGCGCGCCACACCTGCTGAAGGGTGAATTCACCGACAGCGCGGGCCCCGGCATCGACATGTATTCGATGCGCCAGCCGCTTGGCGTCGTGGCGGGCATCACGCCCTTCAACTTCCCGGCGATGATCCCGCTGTGGAAGATGGGCCCGGCCCTGGCTGCAGGCAACGCGATGATCCTGAAGCCGTCCGAGCGTGACCCCTCGGTTCCGCTGATGCTGGCCAAGCTGCTGCAAGAGGCGGGCTTGCCCGACGGCGTGCTGCAGGTCGTCAATGGCGACAAGGAAACCGTCGACGCGATCCTGGACAGCCAGATCGTCCAGGCCGTGGGCTTCGTCGGCTCGACCCCCATCGCGCAGTACATCTATGAACGGGCTGCCGCGACCGGCAAGCGCGCGCAGTGCTTCGGCGGCGCCAAGAACCACATGATCATCATGCCCGACGCCGACCTGGACCAGGCTGCCGACGCGCTGGTGGGTGCGGGCTATGGTGCGGCGGGCGAACGCTGCATGGCGATTTCGGTCGCCGTCCCCGTGGGCGACAAGACCGCAGACGCGCTGATCGAGCGCCTCGTGCCGCGGATCGAAAAGCTGAAGGTCGGCCCCTATACCGCCGGCAACGACGTGGACTATGGCCCGGTGGTCACCAAGGCCGCCAAGGAGAACATCCTGCGCCTGGTGCAGTCGGGCGTCGACCAGGGCGCCGAACTCGTCGTCGACGGCCGCGACTTCAACCTGCAGGGATACGAGAACGGCTTCTTCGTCGGCCCGCACCTCTTCGACCGAGTCACGCCCGACATGGACATCTACAAGCAGGAGATCTTCGGGCCCGTCCTGTCCACCGTCCGCGCCGGCAGCTATGAGGAGGCAATCAAGCTGGCCATGGACCACGAATACGGCAACGGCACGGCGATCTATACCCGCGACGGCGACACCGCCCGCGACTTCGCCAGCCGCATCAACATCGGCATGGTCGGCGTCAACGTGCCGATCCCGGTTCCCCTGGCCTACCACACCTTCGGCGGCTGGAAGAAATCGGGCTTCGGCGACCTGAACCAGCACGGGCCGGATGCGTTCCGCTTCTACACGCGCACCAAGACCGTGACCGCGCGCTGGCCCTCGGGCATCAAGGAAGGCGGAGAGTTCAACTTCAAGGCCATGGACTGATCCGTCGTCCGTGTGCGACATCCCGGGGGGTCCGGGGGGCTGGCCCCCCGGCGTCGCGGGACGCAACAGCGCCCGTTCAGGTCTTTCCCAGGGACCGCCCTGTGCACACAGCCTGACTTCACCCACGGCCGTGAGGAGGCCTACCTCCTCGTCGATGCCGAAAGCGGCGCTCTTGCGACCGCGCCCCAAGCGC
>JAYZBS010000078.1:0-22585 GCA_036338635.1 Pseudomonadota bacterium
TCCATCTATGGACAACCTTGCCGATTGGCTCTGCGCATATCGCCCGGAGCAACGTCCAGATTTCCGTGGAAGCGATCGGCCTTGGTCAGCAGGGTCACCGTTCGCCCGGCGATTTTTCCCCCGACATTGCCTTGCCACAGCTCGAAACTGATCGATCCGGACTTGCGTATCCTGTCACTCCGTTAATACGGCCGGAATTGATCGCTTCTTCTCGGCGGTCGCAAGGGACGCTGTAGCTGTCCGTCAACAGCTCCGGCGGCGCAGAAGAAGCGGCCGCCACCGGAGCGGGGACCGCATGACGCTTCCCAGACAACGCCATGTGTCGCGTGAATTCAAGTCTCAGGCTTGCCGAATCCCATTCGGCTGATGCCGGAATGGACCCGGTAACGGTAACCGTAAAACAGGGGTGGCCGAGGTGCCACGGCCACCTGTTATTTGCAGAAAATGCACGTGGCCTGCCCGAATTAATTGCCGGCCACGCCTTTCGCAAATCGGTCCCAGTCCTCGATGATCGTCGAGGCGAAGGCGTTTCCGACGCGGAAGGCGTTTTCCGTTGCGGGACCGAAGCCCCCCGACGTGGCCGCCAGCGATGCGGCCGTGTCCTGCCCTTCGTGCGCACGGTCGAAGTTCGACGCGGTCCGAAGGATTGCGACGCGGTCCATGTCCAGCCGTCCGGCCTCTGCGGCCCGCGACAGGGCGGTGAGGGTCGCGTTATCCTCCATCTGGCTCATGCAATAATCGGCCGCACCGTCAGTCAGCAGGCTGGCGTGGTCGGCGACCTCTTGGGCGATGGTCTCTCCGTGCCAATAGGTGTCGGCCGAGACCGATGTGCAGACCATCACCTGGGGGGCCTTCGTGGCGGCGTCCTGGGTGTAGTTCGCGCGATAGGCGGCGGCCTCGTCGCTGTCGGCCAGTTCGACGTCCTTGGTCGCCTCGAAGGCGGCCGAGACCAGGGCCGGGTTCAGCGTGAAGACCTCGGTCCCGGCGGTCCAGCCGGGCTTTTCGCCGGGGGCCTTGGCGCCAAGTTCGACGATCTGGCTGGTCCAGTCCGCGGGCGCATCCCGGCTGTCGATCCGGTGAACCAGCCCGGCATCCACGACATGATCCGCCCAGGCCGCCGAACCCAGGGTACCATTCGTCGGATCGACACCGGCGATGCCCGCGATCAGCACATAGGTCTGCGACAGGTCGAGCTTGTCCGAGAATCCGACCGCCATGGCTGAACTGGCCGCGTTCGCATAGCCCATCGTGGTCGTCATGACGCACAGGTCGTCGTTGCAGGAAAGCGAATTGTGATCCTTCGGCAGGCCGGGAACCGTGATCGTGTTTGGCAGGTCCAGGTTCTCCATCCACGGTGCGGCTTCCGCATCGAACATGGCCATCACGAGGACCTTCGGCGCGAAAGCCTCGGCCGAAGCAAAGGAGGGCAGGGCGGACAGGACCGTCAGAGCGGCGGCGCTGACGTGAAGGGTGGTACGGTTCATCGGATTTCTTCCTGGTCGATTGTCGAACGGGGCGTAGCAGCGTCAGGCCGGGCCTTCCAGATCATGCGGCCGGCTTGACCATCCGAATGCACCATTTGCTTCTTTCATCGGCAACCTGTTCGGTTCCTGTGCGACGCCTGGCCGTGTTGGAGGGGTCTTCAAGCCGCCCCGACTGGCTTGCGTTCGGCCCGCCGCGGCAGACCTCGGCGGACTGAAAGCATTTTCCAGATGGTCGCTCACCGAGTCGCAGGCATGTCGACGTCAACTGGGGCTGCCGATCATGTCGCAACAGGGGCACAACTGCCCTTGGCGCGGCGGGGATGCGGCAATGCGCGTAAATCCCTGAGAAGACGTGGCGTTGGTCAAGCCTGCGCATCACGAGGGAAGCAGCCCTTCGGAGCGGCGCATCGCTGCTGCCCCGGCAAGCCGGTTCGCGCGCAGCTTCGGCAGGACCGCGGCAAGGTCCACCGGCCGCCCCTCGCCGAAGCCGAAGTAGAGCTCGTGGAACAGCGCGAAAAGGTCCTCGTAGGCCGCGACCGCTTCCACTCTCGGGCGGAAGACCCGCGGCGGCGGGCCCAGACGTTCCTGGGCACTGCTGACATCGGCAAAGGCGCCGCAGGCCAGCGCAGCGAAGATGCAAGAGCCGATCCCCGTGGGCGACCGGGACGGCACATGGACCTCTCGGTTCAGGACGTCGGCGTAGATCTGGTTCAAGAGGTCGTTCCTCTGGGGGATGCCGCCGGCGTTCACGATCCTCTCGACCGAAAGGCCGCATTCGGCCATGCGCTCGACGATGATCCGGGTGTGCATGGCCATGCCTTCGATCGCCGCGTGCATTTCGTCGGCCGCGCTGTGGCCCAGGTCCCAGCCGAAGGTGATGCCGCCGAGGTCCGATCTGACCAGAACCGTGCGGTCGCCGTTGTCCCAAGTCAGCCGAAGAAGACCGCTGCCGCCGGGCGCGTAATGCTCCACCGCCCGGGTGAGGGTGGCGACATCGCTGCCTGCGCGCGTGGCAATGGCCGAGAACAGATCGCCGGTGGCCGACTGCCCGGCCTCGATACCCGTTGCACCGGGAATGACGCTGCCCGGAACCGCGCCGCAGATGCCGGGGACGGGCCGGGTGTCTTCCGGGCCGATGGCGATGAAGCAGGTGGACGTGCCGATGACCCCCGCGACGTCCCCCAGCCGGCAGCCCGCGCCGATGGCATCCCAGTGGGCGTCGAAGGCGCCGAACGGGATGGGGATGCCGGCCCGCAGGCCCAGACGCTCGGCCCATTCGGGGCAGAGATGACCGGCGACCTCGGTCGAGTTTCCGAAGCGGCCTTCCAGCCGCTCGTTGATGCCGTTCAGAAGCGGGTCGACGCGTGACAGGAAGTCCTGTGGCGGATAGCCGCCCCAGGCACGGCCCCACATCCACTTGTGGCCCATCGCGCAGACCGACCGGGGCAGGTCGCGTGACGGTCTGAGCCCGCAGAGCGTGGCCACCAGCATGTCGCAATGTTCCAGAGCGGTGGCGACCCGGTCGCGCCTGTCGGGATTGTGGCGCAGAAAATGCAGCAGCTTCGCATAGCCCCATTCGTGGCTGTAGGTCCCGCCGCACCAGTCCAGCGCCTCCAGCCCTTCGGCGCGGGCCAGGGCCGTGATCTCTTCCGCCTCGCGGTGGGCGCGATGGTCGGCCCAGAGGTAATAGTCGTCCAGCGGCTGCAGGTCGGCATCGACGATCACGACCGATGATCCGGTGGTGTCGGCCGCGAACGCCGCAATGCTGTCGCCGTCGATCCCGGCGGCAACAACGGCGTCGCGCATCGCGCGCGTCAGGCCGTCCATGTGGTCGGCGTGGCTCTGCCGAGCAGCCAGCGGATCGCGCGGATCGCGCTTGAGCGGGTAATCGGCGACGGCGCTTCCCAGCACCTCTCCGCTGTCGGTCTCCATGATCGTCACGCGGACGGAAAGCGTTCCGAAATCGGCACCGGCGACGCGCATCAGTTCTGCCCGTAGGTTGCATCCGCGCCGTGCTTGCGCAGGTAGTGCCGGTCGAGAAGAACCTGCGGGATCGGCTGGACTTCGCCGTTGAGCATCAGCGTGTGCCAGGCCATCTTCGCGACCTCTTCAAGCATCAGGGCATTGTGGACCGCATCCTCCGGGCTGCGTCCCCAGACGAAGGGGCCATGGCCCTTCACCAGAACGGCGGGGATCTCCAGCGGGTCGCGGTCGCCCACCGTCTCGACGATGACATCGCCCGTCGCCGCAACGAAGCGGTCGCCGGTCTCTTCGACGGTCAGTTCGCGGGTCACCGGGATCGTCCCGTGAAAATAGTCGGCATGGGTCGTGCCGAGGGCGGGGACCGGACGGCCCGCCTGAGCGAAGATCGTGGCGAAGGTGGAATGGGTGTGAATGACCGCGCCGATGTTCGTGAAGGCACGGTAAAGGACCACATGCGTATCAAGGTCCGACGACGGACGCATCCGGTTGTCCAGTGCCCGCCCGACCAGGTCGGTCACCACCATGTCGTCGGCCGTCATCGCGCCGTAAGGCACGCCGGACGGCTTGATGACGATGCGGCCGCTGTCGCGGTCAATCCCGCTGGCGTTGCCGAAGGTCGAGATCACGAGGCCATGGCGGACGGTGGCGAGATTGGCCTCGAGCACGGCGGCCCGAAGTGCGTCTAGCGTCATTGGGGGCTCCTTGGGGATTTGGGGCGCGCGATGTGCGCGCCCCCGTGGCAGGGTCAGCGCTCTGCCGTCCAGCCCTGGTATTCGCCGACATTCTCGGGGGTGATCAGCTGCGGCTCCAGCAGGACGGTGTCTTCCTCGGGGGCGTTGCCCATGAAGTAGTCATAGCCCATCTGCATCGCCTGCCCGGCCATGACATAGGGATCCTGCGATGCCGACGCCTTGATCAGGCCCGTGCCGCTCGAGAGGGCGTTCTCGATGTCCGGTGCGCCGTCGACGGCGGTGATGACGAACTCGCTCCGCCCCAGCTGGCGTGCCGCAAGGTCGGCGCCGATCGCCGTCGGATCGTTGATCGCGAAGACGCCGTCGATTTCGGGGAAGCGGGTCAGGATGCCCTGCATCACGGCCAGTCCGCCCTCGCGCGATCCCTGTCCGTTCTGGTCGTCCGACAGGATGTTGATCCCCTCGTGCGCGCCGAACACCTCCTTGCAGCCGTTCACCCGGTCGATGATCGAGGAACTTTGCGGACCGTTGATGATGACGACGTCACCTTCGGTGCCGATCTGGTCGATGATGTACTGGCACGCCTTGCGGCCCGCGTCGACGTTGTCGGTCATGACGGTCACGTCCGCGCCGGGCGCCGACACGTCGAATGCCGCCACGGTGATGCCTGCCGCCTTGGCGCGTTCGACCGCCGGGGCGATCGCCTGGGCATCGACCGCGTTCAGCATGATGATGTCCATGCCTGCCGCGATGAAGCTGTCGATCTGGCTGACCTGCTTGTTGAGGTCGTAATCGGCCGAGACCGAGGTGATCTCGACATCGGGATTGATCTCGCGGGCCTTGTCCTCGATCCCCTTGATGGTGGCCACGAAGAACGGGTTGCCGAGAAGCGCTACAGAGACGCCGATCCGCTCGAGTTGCTTGTCCTCCTGCGCCGAGGCGCCGCCGGCCGAAAGCGCCAGCGCCGCGGTTGCGGCCAACAGGATTGTCTTGGTCATACGCATGCTATCCTCCCTGATGCGGTATGTGTGTGATGGGTTAGGTCCGCGCGCCGCCCTTCAGGCGGAACCGGTCGAGCGCGACCGCGGCGATGATGACCAGGCCCTTGATGATGAACTGCCAGATGTCGGACACGCCCGTCAGGATCAGCCCGTTCGACAGGACGGCGATGATCAGCGCGCCGATCAGCGTGCCCCAGATCGAGCCGACGCCGCCCACGAAGCTCGTGCCGCCCAGGATGACGGCGGCGATGGCGTCCAGTTCATAGGCCTGCCCAAGCTGAAGCCCGTTGGCCGCGTAAAGCCGCGCCGCCGACATGACACCGCCCAGACCGGCCAGCAGGCCCGACATCGCATAGACGAAAAGCAGCACGAGGGACACCTTGATCCCCGTCAGCCTGGCCGCGTTGATGTTGCCGCCGGTCGCGTAGATCCAGGTTCCCAGCACCGTCCGGCGCAGGATGAACCACGAGATCAGGATGACGGCGAAGGCGATGATGGCCAGGATGGGGATGCCGGCGACCGACCCGATGCCGATGACGTCGAAGGGCAGGTCGGGATTGAAGACCGTCGTGTCGGCGCCCATCAGCCGCGCCACGCCGCGCACGGCGGTCAATGACCCCAGCGTGACGATGAATGGCGGCAGGCCCAGATAGGCCACCAGCATCCCGTTGATCAGACCGAAGACAAGCCCCAGCCCCATTCCGATCGGAACGCCCAGCCAACCCAGCCCCGGCCAGAGCGAGGCGATGACCGCGCCCATCGCGGCCGTGGCCAGGATCGAGCCGACGGACAGGTCGATGCCCCCGGTCAGGATGACGAAGGTCATCCCCGCCGCCAGCACGACGTTGATCGAGGCCTGTTGCGTCACGATGGACAGGTTGTTGACCGTCATGAAGCGGTCGGTCAGCAGCTCGAACCCGATGGCAAGCAGGATGAGCACCGGAAGCATTCCAAGCGCCCGGATAAGGGTGCGGGCGCGTTCGGCATGCTGGCTGCGATCCTGCGCGGCGGTCTCAGTCATGGGGATCCTCCCTCAGGTCGCGGTTTCTTCCACCGCTTGATGATCTGGCGCGGCCGGCGCAAGCGTGCCGACCGAGAATTTCATGATGTCTTCCTGGTTCAACGGCCGGCCGGGACCGGCCCGGACCTCGCCTGCGATGGCGCCCTCGCGCATCACCAGGACACGATCGGCGACGCCGATGATCTCGGGCAACTCGGACGAGATCATGACGACTGCCATCCCCTGGCCGGCAAGCCTGTCGATCAGGCGATAGATCTCGGATTTGGCGCCCACGTCCACGCCGCGGGTCGGCTCGTCAAGGATGATCACCTTCGGGTTCAGTTCCAGCAGACGCGCCAGAAGCACCTTCTGCTGGTTGCCCCCCGACAGTCCGCCGGCATTGATGCGCGCATGCGGGGCCTTGATGGCAAGATTCCGGATCGCGTTCGCGGCACGTTCGGCCGCAATCCGAAAGTCGCGGATACCCGTGGCCTTGGCGTCGCGTTCCAGGACGCACATGTTCACGTTGTCGGCGATGCTCATGTCCAGGAACAGCCCGAGCGACGCCCGATCCTCGGTCAGATAGACGATTCCGGCCGCCAATGCTGCGCGAGGAGAGCGGGGCGTGACCTTGCGGCCCTCAAGCCACACGGTGCCCGCGGTCGCGGCATCCGCGCCATAGATCAGCCGGGCAAGCTCGGTCCGGCCCGACCCGATCAGCCCCGAGATGCCCAGAACCTCGCCCCGGTGAACCTCGAAGGAACAGTCCTTGACCAGCCGACCGTCGCTCATCCCCTTGACGCTCAGCACGACATCCAGGTCGGTCTCCTGCGGTTTGTGTTCTTTCTTGTAAAAGCTCGACAGGTCGCGCCCGACCATCATCGCGACCAGCTTTTCCGCCGAGAGTTCATCGCGCGTCAGCGTTCCGATATAGGCGCCGTCGCGCAGGACCGAGCAGCGGTCGGCCAGCCGATAGATCTCTTCCATCCGGTGCGAGATATAGATGACGGCGATGCCCTCGGCCTTCATGCGGGCGATCACCTCGAACAGCCGTTCGGTCTCGCGTTCTGAAAGCGAGGTGGTGGGTTCGTCCATCACGATGATGCGCGCGTTGGTCGAAAGCGCACGCGCGATCTCGACCAGTTGGCGTTCGCCCAGTGAAAGATCCTCGACGATCGTGTTGGGCCCGAATGACACGCCCAGCTGCTGCAGGATCGGCGCGGTCGCCTCGCGCATGCGGCGCCGGTCCACGATCCCGCGAGAGGCCGGTTCGCTGCCCAGGAACACGTTCTCGGCGACGGTCAGGTTCGGCGCCAGCGAAAGCTCTTGATAGATGACCGCGATGCCGCGCGCCTTCGAGACTTCAGGCCTGCCCGTGGGCATCGGCTTGCCGTCGATCAGCACCTCGCCACCGGCGTCAGGCGTATAGGCGCCCGACAGGATCTTCATCAGCGTCGACTTGCCCGCCCCGTTTTCCCCCATAAGCGCATGGACCTCTCCGGCCCAGGCCGAAAGTGACACGCCCCGCAGCGCCTTCACCGCGCCGAAGGTCTTGCGGATGTCGTGCATCCGAAGGACGGGCGGCACGTCACCGTCCCGCTGTTTCGAGCTGGCTGCGTCCATTCTGCTCCTCCTTTCCGCCTGCGGGCGCGACGATCAGGTCGATGCCGGCGGCCTCGATCATCTGGGCATCCTTGTCGCACAGGCCGTCGTCGGTGATCAACTTGCGCACGCGCGACAGCGGCAGGGCAACCGTCGGCGGGCGTTCGGCGAACTTCCGGCTATCCACCAGCACCACGATCTCGTTGGCGAGGCTTGCGATATCGGCGATGAAACGGACCAGCAGCGGGTTCGCCTCCAGAAGCCCGTCGGTCGACACGCCAAGCGCCGAGACGAAGAACTGGGACGCATAGAAATCGAAGCCCGAACGCGCCGCATCGAAAAGAATGCCCGGCTCTCGGTGCAGGTCGCCGCCCCCGACGGTCAACTGGCAGGTGCCGTGCTCGCTGAGATAGGCGGCCAGGGGCATCGAATTGGTGAAAACCCGGACGTTCCGGTCGGCGATGGCGCGACCGAAGTGGAAGCATGTCGACCCGCAGTGGATGATGATCGAGGTGCCGTCGCGCACAAGTCGGGCGCCTGCCGAGGCGATCGCCGTCTTGGCTCCGACGGCGATGTCGCGGTTTTCGACGAAGGGCAGGGGCACGCTGTGCCGCTGCGCCGGGGCATGGACGGCCGCGATCCCGCCATGCACCTTGCGCGCGAGTCCTTGGATTGAGAGCTTGTCGATGTCGCGCCGCACCGTCGCCGCCGAGACGCCTGTCCGTTTCGCAAGCTCGGTCACCGACAGGAACGGCCGCTCTCCCAAAACCTCGACGATGATGCGATGACGAAGCTGCTCGCTCATTCCTACTCCCCCGAATCCCTCCCAAGATGCGACATGAGGGAAAGGTGGCATACTTCATCCTTCAGTGCAAGCTTCCGATCATTTTGATTTGGGTTGTGCGTCGGATTCGGTTTGGGAAGAAAGCCGATGTTCGAGTGCTGTGGTTTTGTGATAGGAATGCTGCAGCGCGAAACCGGATCATTTCTACCGGCTCGACGGGCACCGATCTGTCCTGCTAGCTCAATCGGCAAAGGTGCAATTGACCTGCGCGATGACTGTGCCACGGAGGGTCATCTGCAAGTTCTAACTGCCGGCGCCGGATCTTCGGCGCTGATGGCATCGCCGGCTGTCACGCGGAAATCCGATGCCGTATGGTGCCGATATTCCCAGTGGCTGGCCCCAAAACCGTTACGCGCTGTAACCTGATCACGTCCCGTGTCTGTGCGTCTTGTCAGTCGCCTCCCCCGGACCGCATCATCCGGACGTCGTTGCGGCAAATGGAAAGCTTCACCTGACGGTTGGAGGCGCGGAACACCACCCGTCAGCATTGCTGGTAAAGAAGACGATCAACCGGTCGTCGGTGCCGACTTTCAGATGGATCGTGCGCCAATCAGTCCTTTTAAAGCGCCACATTCACGGCGGCGTCATGCGCTTTCGCCTTGCACCCGACTACATCCTGCCGATCAAGCGCAGTGCTACCCTGCACCTCACCTATGCGACGATCCTCCGGGACCACGAGCAAGAGAAATGCACAAAACGTATAGCTGATTTGACTGGCAAAGAAGCCGCGGATGCACGATATGAGCGTCATCATCACGGGTCAGATGACCCACTAGCGGACACCCTCTCGAAATGCTCACCTACGCCAAGGTCGATAGTCACTCTCTCCTGCGCCAGACGGAAGCCGTGCGCGCCCAATTTATCCGTGACCTCGTGGTTCGGATCTTTGGGCGCCGACCTGTCGTGGTCGCCGTGCGATCGACGCTGGACGCCATCTAAGGAGGGGCAGGGCGCTGACCGGCCCGACGCCCTTAGCGTTTTCCCGAGCCGGCTCAACCGCCGCTGTCCCTGTAGCCGCCAAAGCCATTTGCGATACCACTTGTGACTAAAGCCTGCCGAATCGTGTCCGGCAGGCTTTTTACATGCGTCCCGGGCAAGGAAATTCTCACTGGAACGCGGGGCCGGCCAGATTCTCCACAAGTCAGGCACCCGCTGAGGTCGCCCGTATTCCAGGACCCGTGGGCGGGATGGTGATCTGGACGGTCGTGGCAAGTGACTGGTCATTACTGCGCGGCAGTTCGGCCCCAAAGCCATCGAACGTTCCGCAGGTTCCGGCGTCTGAAATGGATGCCCGTCAGCCGACAAATGCCGCTGCAGGCGGCGGGGTGACGCACTTGATCTTGCCGGCTCTGCCCTCCGCCAATTTCATCCCGCCTCTGCCGATCTTATCAGGGCTCTTCACCTTAAGCCAATCGCGGCCCAAGCAGTAGACGGCCTGCTGAAAAAGCGCAGCCCTTGGCGGTATGAGAACAGGAGGTTGTCCCTTGAGAGGTGTTGAGGGTGGCTGAAGGTTCTTGAGGCGCAGCAGATCGATCGGAGAGCGCCCACCTTGCATACCGGCAGCGGCGTTGCCGGCACCGTCAACCGTGGTGGGACCTGACGTGGAGGGCGCGGACCTGCGTCGCGAACTCGTCGCAAGGACCTTCAACGATCGTGTCGCTGATCACGTCGCTGATCGGCAGCGGTCTGACCCTGAAGGCGGGAACGCCCAGTTCGGCGAGCCATTCAGTCATCTGAGCTGCCGAGCTTGCATAGACGATCCGGCCGAGGCCGGCCCAGCCATGGGCAGCCGCGCACATCGGGCAGTGTTCGCCCGAGGTATAGACCGTGGCCTTGGTGCGCTCATGGGCATCCATGTTGTTCGCAGCCCATCGGGCGATCGCAAACTCCGGGTGTTGCGTATGGTCGCCGCCGCCGATGCGGTTATGATCCTCGAAGAGAACCTGCCCTTCGGAGGAGACGAGCACAGAGCCGAACGGCTCATTCCCGCTGGCCAGCGCCTGAGCCGCAAGCTCGACGCAGCGCTGCAGGTGGCGGCGATCCGTATCGTCAATCATTGGGCTTCCTTTTTGTCCAACGTTCCGGGCCGTTCCAAGACAGCGTCATTCCCACGCAACGCGCAATGAACGGCCATCCAGCGCTGTCCGCGCCTTAGGAGGGGCGCATGAGGGCCATCAGTCCAGCGCCGCCGCGATGGAGTCGAACACCACGAGCGGATCGATCGGTTCCCGGCCCACGGGCTTGGGTTGCGCCATATGCGTCGCGATCACGACGTTCCGCGTCGGGTTGATATAGATGTTCTGCCCCTGGATGCCGATCGCGGCGAAGGCGCCGTCGGCGATGGAGGGCTCCGTCCAGCCGGGCCACCACATGTAGCCATACTCGATTGTCTCGCCGCCCGTCAGTTCTTGCGGCTGCCCGGCGGTCTCCGTCCAGCCCTCGGGCAGGATGGCCTTGCCGTCGACCATCCCGCCCTCCAGGAAAAACTGTCCGAACCGCGCGAAGTCCCGTAGGGTCGCCGACAGGCCGCTGCCGCCGATCTCGACGCCATTGGGACTGTCCAGCCACCAGTTCGCATCGGCTTCCATCCCGTAGGGCTGCCAGATCTTCTGGGCCAGATAGTCCGCCAGCGGCATGCCGACGGCACCGTGAACCACCTCGCCCAGGACCTGCGTCTCGCCGGTGGAGTAGGTGTGATGGGTGCCCGGCTCATGCGCGCGGGGCAGGGCGGCCATCACTTCCATCGCCGCGCCGGGGCGCTGTTCGATCTGCGCCCGCAGCAGGTCGCGGCGGTCCGACTCGGGGTCGGTATAGGTCTCGTTCCACTCCACGCCCGAGGCCATCAGCAGGATGTCGCGAATGCTGACCCCGTCATAGGCGCTGCCGTCCAGGGCGGGGACGTAGTCGACCACCATGTCGTCCAGGCCGCCGATATGACCGTCGACAATGGCCGCACCCACCAGGGTGGAGGTGACGGACTTGGCCACCGACATCGACATCCAGCGCGTCTCGGGCGTGTTGCCGCGCTGATAGGTTTCGTAGACGACCTTTCCGTCCTTCAGGACGATCATCCCTGCAACGTTGTCCAGCGACAGGAAGTCGTAGAGGTCGTAGGTCTCGTCACCAACCTCATAGCTGACCATGCCAGGCAGATCGACGGGTGCCTCCGGCAGGTCGCGGGGGGTCTGGCTTGCCGGGATGGTCCGGGTGGGGAAAAGGCGGTCGATGTTGCGGAAGGTGCTGACTGCCAGATCCGGTGTCAGGTGGCCGTCATAGACATCCTCGACGGTGCCGATGGGCTCGTCCGCATGCGGATAGTCCTGCGCATGTGCCAAGCCCGGCAGGGCCACACAGAAGCTGCACAGGGTCAGCAGCATCCTTGCATAGGAAAGCTGGTTGCTTGTCATGCCATCCTCCATCCGTTTGAGACATGAGACGGCAGTCGGGGCCATAGTGCAAGTGGCGGCAGCACCGAAAATCGGCATGGCTGGGGCGGTTCCGCGGTCATTCAACCCTTTGGGGTGTCGTTGAGCCGCTGCATGTTCAGGAGTTTTTGGGAAAGTGGAACGGCAACCACGGGTGCGTGGGATTCCAACAGCCACGCCCCAGGGACCGTGCCTGAGAACTGTGCCGAAGACCGTCGCACCATCCTCGACAGCCCGAAGACGCTGTTCGGAAGGGCAATGACATGTCGCGGATGCTCCGCAAGGCATCGGCACTTTCTGGACGGTCACGACAGTGGAGACAATCCTTCGCCGCCCCCAGCTTCAGGGACATCCTGCGTCACGAAGCCCGACTTGGCGGCCTTCTTCTGCCCGCGCCACAGGATGAAAAGGCCGGACAGGACGATCAGCCCTGATCCCACCAGCATGCCGACCGTGAGTGTCTCGCCAAACACCAGGATGCCGAGGGCGGCGCCGAACAGAAGCCGGGTATAGCGGAATGGCGTGACGGCTGACACATCCCCGGTGCGCATGGCCTTCATCAGACAGGAATAGGCGCCGATGCCGACAAGAATGGTGGCTGACAGCAGCATGCCGGCACGCCCATCGGGAAGCCGGAACGCCTCGCCCTGCCACAGGGAAAACAGCAGGCCGGCGATCGTCAGCGCCAGAAAGCCGTAGAGGCCGAGAATGGCCGTGCTCAGGCTTTTCGGGGCGGCGCGGCTGGCGAGGTCACGGCCCGCGAAGCCCAGCATTCCGACCAGCGCCAGAAGCGACAGGGTCGAAAAACCCTCGGTGCCGGGGTGCAGGATGATGAGCACGCCTGCAAGGCCCAAGGTAATGGCCGTCCACCGCCTCCAGCCCACGGATTCGCCGAAGATCACGGTGGCGGCGGCCACGACGACCAGCGGCGTCGCCTGCAGGATCACGGTCGCGGTCGAGAGCGGGATGAGCGCGAGGGCCAGCACATAGAAGAGCCGCCCGGTGATCTCGAAGAAGACGCGGACCCGCATCGCAGGCGCGACCACGTCCCGTGTGATCAGGGCCTCGCCCCGGCAACGTGCGATGGCCGCGAAGATCAGCGCGCCGCCGACGCCGAAGATGATCAGGATCTGGCCCACCGGAAGGAGACCTGACATCGCCTTCACCAGCGCGTCCTCCACGGCGAAGGCCGCCATGGCGATGATCATCCAGGTCGCGCCGAAGATGTTCTGGCGATGAGCGGGGTCGGCCTGCAAGGTGATCTTCCCTCTGTCGCGCGACGCGGTTTCTCGACTGCGCTTACGTCACGCCACGGGATCAGCGCAATCACCTTCAGGAAGCGCCGATGCTGCGTCATGCTGCCGACCTTCCCGCGGCGACATCGGTATCGACATGCCACGTCGCCCGCATGCCGCAACGTCGGGTCGGGCCCTATCGCAGGACGTAATCGATCTGCGATCCGTCCTCGGCATTGAAGCGCACGTGAATCAGCTTGCCCTGCGCGAACCAGAGGTCGCGGTTCAGGTCACCTCGCAACGCATAATGGTCGGCCTGAACCGTACCGCCTCCGGTCGCTACGGCCTCGGATCCCAGGTTGCCGACGCGGATGGCGTCGGTGCTGCCGTCGATGGTGTTCAGCACCCGCGAGGCGCGCAGGATGTCCGCGTCCCACAGGCTGGCCGGCACCAGATCGGTGGCGCCGACGCTGATGCGGTGCGGCTTGCCGTTGTCGTCGGTCTGCGACGTCAGACCCGTCAGGCGCCCGCCGTGCCATTTCTCGGTGCTGCTCTGTCGGAAGCGATAGGCGCTGATGCCGATGACCGGCACCTTGACGAGGACGTCGGTGGCGACGTCCACCGTCAGATCGCCCCCCGCACCGCGGATGGTGACGACGTAATCGCCGATGTCTCGCCCGCCTCGCATCACGTCGAAGACGAGCCGCCCCGAAGGGGGCACGCTGTCCACAGGCGCGGCCAGCGCAGGGCCGAGGGCGGTCAAGGCCAGTGCCAGGGTGGCCGGAAGGATGCGTGTCATGAAGGTCGTCATCTCAGATCATCCCCATGCCGATGAACAGGGTGCGGTTGGCGTCGGCAATGGCGCGGCGGCCATGCATGACGCGGGTGTTGTCCAGAACGGCGATGTCGCCGTCCTGCCAGTTGATCTCGTGCGTGACCTTTTCGGCCAGGTCGCGAATCTCTTCGATCTCGTCCGGGGTGACGGCGCTGCCATCGGCCAACGCGTAGCGCGGCGGCTGATAGTTGTGCGACGGGCCCAGCACGGCATTTGCAAAGCCCAAGGCGTCCCCCCCCAAGGCCGAGCCGCGTACTGGATCGACGGTCAGGCGATAGGTCAGCGATCCGTCCTCGTGCAAGGCGAAGTCCTGGCCCGGGACGGCGGCCTTGAACTGCAGGACATGCTCCATGGTGACTTCGGCGGGGTCGGACAGGGCGGGATGCTCGTTGACCAGATAGCGCTTCCACAGGTCTTCGGGCAGGATGCGCTCGACCGTCATGGGCTGCGACCAGCGGGCCTTGAGGCGCGCATCGAAACGATCCCAGACCGCGCGGCCGTCGCAGATCGTGGTCTGCGAGCCCTCGAAGGCGGCGGTGCTGGCGAAGAAGGTCACGATGTCCGGGCAGCGCGGAGTGTTGCCATTCTCGATATGCAGCCCGATGGGCCCGAGGCCCGCATCGACCATCTGCGTGGTCGCGGTCGTGTGGCTGCGGGCCGGATCGAACGTCACCCGGCGGCAAAGCGTCGTGACCACCCCGGAAAAGGCCTGCATGTCCGGATCGAAACCGCGCAGCACGGTCCAGCCGTCGCGGTCGAGGTCGTCGCGGATGCTGGCCAGCAGGCCGGGATCCGACAGGCCGCCCGGATGGTCGCGGTGGCGCAGGATGTTGTAGCTCATGAAGGTCCTCATTTGTGGGAACGGGCGGCGGCCCCGACCACCGGGTCGCGGGCCAGGCGGATCAGCGCGCGGTCGATCAGCGCCGGGCGCAGGCGCTGAAGCGCCACGAACAGGCGCTCGCGGGTGGCGGGCAGCTGGCGGCTCTGCCGAGCGGCGATGGCGCGCCAGGCGCGCGCGGCGACGGCATCGGGATCATCCAGCGCCATCGCCATCGGGCCGACAAGCGCGTCGAAGCCCTGCGCCGCATCGGTGCGCGTTCCGCGCGGGGCCAGATGCGTGACCGCGATGCCGCGCGGGGCAAGCTCTCGGCGCAAGGCGTCGGCCATGCCCCGCAGCGCGAATTTCGAGGCCGAGTAGGCCGCGAAATAGGGGAATGCGATCTCTCCGAAGACCGAGCCGACCATCACGACCTGGCCCCTGCGGGTGGTCAGCGATCCCAGCAGGTCGCGGGTCAGTGCCAGGGGCGCAGCGACGTTCAGGTCCAGCAGCGCGGCGATGTCGGCGTCGGCCAGGGTCTCCAGCGCGCCCGAGGGCACGATGCCCGCGTTGTGGATCAGGATGTCCAGCCCAGTGTCGTGCAGGGCGTCCGTAATGGCGGCGCGGCCTCCGGCGGTGGTGACGTCGGCGGGCAGGACACGGGCGTCTCGAAGGACGCTCGCCGTCTCGGCCAGCGGCCCTGGACGGCGCCCGACCAGAATGACGCGATGACCATGCGCGTCGGCCTGGCGTGCCAGCGCGCGGCCGATACCCGATCCCGCACCGGTGATCAGCACGATGCGCCGCGTCATGCCGCGACCCTGGAGGCCAGCGGGATCTGCGCATCGGGCTGCGCGGCGATCCGCAGGGCCACGCCGCGATCGGCCGTGCCAGAGGCGCGGATCAGCCCTGCCTCGCGCGGGTCTGCGATGACCAGCGCGTCGGGGCGGGCATAGTCCGGGAGCTGCGCCAACCGGGCGATCAGGGCAGCCATGTGGGGCGCGGCGGTCGCGGCCATGACCAGCACCAACCGGTCATCGGGCATCAGGACAAGCGCCGCCGCGGGGATCGCAGGATCGGCCAGCGCCTCGGCCTCGACCCACTCGGGGGCGATGTTGCGCCCCGAGGCGCGCAGGATCATGGCGTCCCGACGGCCCCGCACCGTCAGTCGGCCATCCCGGATCACGCCCAGATCGCCGGTCCGCCACGGCCCGGTGCGGGGTGGATGGTGCAGATAACCCTGCATCAGCGTTGGACCGTCCAGCACGATCTCGCCATCCTCGATGCTGAGGGTCAGGCCGTCCAGCGGCTCCATGCCCGGCCCATCGGGCGCATCCGGCGCGCTCAGCCCCACGACCGAGCAGGCCTCGGACAGGCCGTAGCCTTCGGCGACCGGAAGGCCCAAAGATTGTGCCTCGGCGATCAGTGCCCGAGAAACGGGTGCACCGCCCACCGCGACATGGCGCAGGCCGGCAGGCACGGGCGACCCGGCCCGCAAGGCCGCGACCCACAGCGTCAGCTGGCGGGGCGCCAGCACGGTCACGGTGGGGCGGACCTCATGCGCCAGCCTGGCCAGTGCGCACCCGTCGCCGGTGAACAGGGCCGAGGCCGCCGGCGGACAGATTACCGTCTCTGCCCCTGCCAGAACGGGCATGAAGATGCCGCAGATCTGCTCGAGCAACTGTGCTTGCGGCAAGGCCGACAGGTAGCGGTCCTGCGGCCCCGCCGCAATCATCCGCGACAGTCCATGGGCCGAGGCCGTCAGTTGCCGGTCGCCCAGAACGACCCCCTTGGGCCGCCCGGTCGTGCCCGAGGTATAGATGACGCGTTCGGATCCGCCGCCATAGGTCAGTGGCAGGGGCGCGCCGCCCCTTGGCAGATCATCGACCAGCACGGCCTGCGCATCCTGCAGCAGATGCGCGACCTGCCCGGTCGAGAAGAAGCCGGGCACCGGAACCACGCGGCATCCGGCCAGCGTCGCGGCCAGATCCCCCACGACGTAATCCAGCCCGGACAGTCGCAACCCCACCGTCCGCGGACCGGCGGCAAAGCCCCCGGCTGCCTGCCCCACCGCCCGGGCAAGCCCGGACCAGGTCAGGCGGCGCCGGCCGTCGTCGAAAGCGGTGTCGCCGGGGCGTTCTGCGGCATGGCGGGCAAGGGCGTGAAACACGGCGATCATCGAGAAAGGACCTTTGTCAGAGGGGCTCCCCGGCGGGGCATGAAGCGCAGGGGTTCGTTGCTTTCTTGCAGCGCGCAGACCCAGGGATCGGCGTCGTAATAGCGCCCCCACCGGGCTGCATCGGCCAACCGATCCGCGCGCGCTGGCGCCAGCGCGACGAGCGGCACTCCGGTGCGGCGCAGCATCCGCATCAGCGGGCCGGTGGCAGTGAAAAGGCCCCATCGCGCACCCCGGTGGCGGCCCTCGGCGGTGATCGCTTCGATCAGCGGCAGCGTCGCGATGGAAGCGGGGCAGGCCATCGAGACAATCTCGATCACCTCCTCCGGAGCGACGGCATGGCCCGAAAGTCGTGACAGCACGCTCTCCACGGGGCGGTCCAGATAGACCTGGCTGAAGAAGCCGGCTGCCGCATCGCGCAAGCCCGCCGCGCCCAGGATGCGCCCGTGCGCGCCCCGCGCAACCGCCAGCGGCACAGCAGGGATCGCGACACTGGCGCCATGAACGGTCAGGAAATGCGCCTCGATCATGGCTGCCGCGGCATGCCAGCCGGGCTTGCCCCAAGCCAGGATATCCACCTGAATTGTCGCACCTGTCACCGTTGGAATGGGATGGATCGTCATCAAGCTCACCTGCTGATTGCCTGGGACCCAGACATCCGATGAAGCTTGCAACCACCTTACAGCCGCATAAGCGGGCCTCACATCAGCGTGAGGCGCGGTTCATCAAAGGCCAGTTGCGCGTCCTGGAGCCCCTGTCGCGGATGCTATTGAACGTTCGTCGCAGGCTCAGGCCCCCGCCGCCGATGCCACGCCGGAGATCGGTGCCCCGAGGGACTTTTTTGACTGTTGACGACCAAAATAGTCTCGGCCCCTGGCAGCATATTGTCTGGTGCGCCGGCTGAAGATTTCTGCCGGTCATGATACTTGGCTCGATGACTGACCATGACGGCCTGTGAAGCCATGCTGTAGCATCTGGACATGGTCGATCAGATTAACCAGGTGCAGGGAACAGATGCTTGCTGCGTCATGACCCGCAGCCAAGCGGTTCGGCAATGCGCCACCCACGAGTCCCAGGTGCGTGCAGTTCTACAGCGCGCGGCCATCTACCGATGATTGACTGTATTTGGATCAGGATCCGGCCCCCCGCTCCAGCAGGGCAATCGTCTTGTGCCGCGCACCTTCTGCAGAGCTGCTGAGGAAGGTCTGGCATCGATCGTCACCCCATGACTAAGGCCGCCGATGCTCCACCTGACATGGGGACGCGGGCAATGAGATAATGGCAACAATGGCCGCTCGCCGCACAAGTCTGCTGATCTGAATGGCCGGCGCTGCCGGTTTTGCCGGCGCACCGAACGACATCAATGTCAGGAGTTTGCCATCTGCCTCAACCACAAGCTCTATCTCAAGGAGCGCTGCGTCAATTTCCGCCCGGGCCTTGCGTACGGCAAGGGGGCTGCTTGAGGCGCAATCCAGCTATTTGGGCCGGTCCGGGGTGGCCGCATGATTGAAAAAGGGGTCATGAAACGGATGCCGCCGCGTCAGATGTCCTTGCAGAAGGCTTCGTAAAGGGCGGCCATCAGGACGGCGAGGTCAGGATCGCTGATCCGGTAATGGATCGTCTGGCTTTCGCGGCGCGTGTCGACCATGCCAGCCTCGCGCAGCTTGGCCAGGTGCTGGCTGAGGGCCGATTGGCTCAGTCCGACCGCCTGCTGAAGCGTTCCGACCGAGCGCTCGCCCTTGGCCAGTTCACATAGGATCAAGAGGCGCTTGGCATTGGCGACCAGTGCCAACCGTCCGGCCACATAATCGGCCCGCTCTTGCAGAACCTGCGAAGCCTGATCGTCCAGTTCCATTATATTAGCCTTGACTGATTTAGTGTAAGTTAATATATAGTGATGCATGGGCGACGAGGCAAGTATCGCCAACAGGATGGAGAGCCGCAATGGAGATGGAGATAGAGACCGCATTCACGCCATGGGCGTCCCTCGGCGGCGGCGTGCTGATCGGGTTGAGCGCGGTGATGGTCATGGGGCTCTTCGGGCGCATTGCCGGGATCGCTGGCATCACCCAAGGCGCTGTGGGCGCCATCCTGCCGCTGCGTGGGGCGCCGAAGGACCGGGATTGGCGGTGGGCCTTTCTGCTGGGACTGCTGGCGGCACCAGTGGTCATCATCACGGCGGGCGCAACTGTGACGCAGACAGTCCCGCAGAACCTGCCCGCCATGGCCATTGCCGGGCTTCTGGTCGGCACAGGCACCGCTCTCGGCTCTGGCTGCACCTCCGGCCATGGTGTCTGCGGCCTGGCGCGACTTTCAAAGCGTTCCTTGGTCGCCGTCGCGACCTTCATGACGGCAGGCTTCGTCACCGTCTTCCTTCTTCGCCACGTTTTGGGAGGCTTGTGATGCGCATTCTGTGGGGTTTTCTCAGCGGCCTCGTCTTTGGGCTGGGGCTGGTGATCTCGGGCATGGCCAATCCGGCCAAGGTGCTGAACTTCCTCGATCTGGCAGGACGCTGGGACCCGAGCCTGGCCTTCGTGATGGGCGGGGCCACGATCACGGCCTTCATCGGCTATCGTCTTGTCTGGCGGCGTCAGGCGCCGGTCCTTGACCAGACCTTCGACATTCCCAAGGGCCGCAGCATCGACCGGCCGCTGGTGACCGGCGCGGTGCTTTTTGGAATCGGCTGGGGGATCGGCGGCTTCTGCCCCGGCCCGGCCTGGACCGCACTCCCTCTTCTCGCACCAGGAACATTGATCTTTCTGCCGGCCATGCTGGTTGGCCTGTGGACCGGCGCCAGGATCAAGGGCTTGGGACTTCTGAACTCGAAAGGAGCAGCAGCATGAGCAATCCAAAACTTCAGCAGCCGGTCGTGCGCCATTCGCCAGCGCAGGGGGAAGGCAGTCCCGATGTCTGGGGCATCTACGAGCCGGATACCGGTTCGATCCAGTACGTCTGCGCGGACCCGGCGACGAAAAAGGCGGCGCTGATCGATGTCGTCTGGAACCTGGACCCGAAGAACTATCGTTTCTCGACCGGGAGCATGGAGCAGATCCTGGTCCTGGTGCAGCAGAACGGCCTGAGCGTCGAATGGATCCTGGATACGCATCCCCATGCCGACCACGTCATGGCCTCCGCGCTGCTGAGGGAACGTACCGGGGCGCCGAACGCCATCGGCGAAAAGGCGGCGGAGATCGCCGGCATCTGGGCCAAGCTTTACAACCTGCCTGACGTCTTCGACCCGGCCCGCGATTTCGATCGGCTGTTTGCCGAGGGCGAGACCTTCCGCATCGGCGATCTGGACGTCCGCGTGATGCTGTCGCCTGGCCACACGCTCGGCTCGATCACCTATGTCTGCGGGGATGCGGCCTTCACCCATGACACCCTGATGCAACCTGATGTCGGCACCTCTCGCGCCGATTTCCCCGGCGGCACCACCGAGGAGCTGTGGGACTCGATCCAGGCCATTCTGGCCCTGCCCGAGAAAACGCGCCTCTTTGTCGGCCACGACTACGGCACGGACAGCCGCGACGCGCCGCAATGGGAGGCGACGGTCGCCGAGCATCGTGCCCGCAACCGCCACGTCAAGGACGGCACCCGGCGCGAGGACTGGATCAAGCTGCGCAATGAGCGTGATGCGACCCTGCCGCTGCCAGACCGCATCCTGGCGGCCTTGCAGATCAACCTGCGCGGCGGCCGCCTGCCTGCGGCCGAAGAAGATGGCAACAACTACCTGAAGATCCCGGTGAACAGGTTCTAGGCGAATCGCTGTCGCATTCCGCGCAGGTCAACCGCCAGCCGCATCTGAAAAAGCGCCGCCGCTTTATCCAGAACGGGGGGCTTGCGGCGTCCTGAATGCACCCGGGAAGCGCGGTTACGTCGCACTGACCGCCAGACCCCAAGCACCAATAGGGGCATACCTATCATGACGATCATGTGCACAATGGGACCGCGCAAGAGGCCGATGGTTCTGCCACCTTCGCCATAGGCTGAGGCGCCGCCCAACCGCGGCGTTTGCCCTTGATATCAGAAGAACACTGGGGAGTGACATCCTGATGGAGACGCAGGATCGCTCAGGTGCTTCCGCTGATGAAGCCCGCGGCTCCGGCCGTCGTGACCTCCGCCGCAATGGCCGCGCTTTACAATCAACAACAATGAATCCCGGGGGAAACATCGCCATTGCTGGCAAGAACCCGATCAGCCAGCCCAGCGTCAGGATTGCCGCCCGAACCAAGAGCTGGATTTCGCCATCACGCTTGTTGCCGCAGATGATCCCGACGTCGCTTTCGACCTATTGACCGATAAGTCGCCATGTTGGCTTGGTGACGCGATCACGAACTGGCCAGACGGCTGCGGCAGCTTGGGAAGAACTGGCCGATCACCGCTGCGTCACCTTGGGGCAATTCAGCGGCAATCGCTTGATCGCGGACAGCCACTTGCCACGGCCCATATCCTGTCCTTTTTTTTGGGAGAGACATCTATTTTCGTCGCTTGGACGTGTGGAGGCTGGGCTGAAATCGTCGCTCTGCCTTGCATGCCGCTGCCTGGGGCCCCGCATCACGCCAGCGTCACGGTCCCTCTGATCTCGCCCGCTGTTACGCGGAGGCTTGCCGTGGTAGGGGGGGCCACGCGCGCCGGTGGCGAAGCAATTCCTCGACATGCTGCTTGTCCCACGGCTGTCGCGGGAAGATTTCTGAAGGTAGTGGCGCGTGGCACCCGGTTGTGCAGGCTGGGCGCTGCAGTGAAGCTGCCCTCGCGCACCGCGGGGCAAGCGTGTTTGACGAAGATCAGCCGGTCCTTATTTCGGTTGGCCAGCAATCATCAATCAAAACCGCTGCTAGAAACGGCGATCAGCGCAGTCGCGTGATTGGCTGCCATTCGAAAGCCAAAAGACAATTGGGGGCATTCTCAGTAAAATTCGGCGGGACCAACGCAAAGCATTGCGTTTTCGCGGTCGCCCGCTGCGGTCCTTGATCGAGGCGGACTAGGTCCGCGACTGCACCGGCGACGCCGCCCTGCCGGCAACCTGCTAAAAGCTGGGTGGCCGATCCACGACAAGGTTCGCGAGGCCGAACGGTTCGAGAGTGCGCTGAAAAACATGCGGATGAAGCTCTCTATCCTTGGCAGGGCCGTCCGTCACGATTGAACCGCACCGGGTTTTGCGGAGGCGTCAACTCCTGAGCAGGATGGCGCATCATGAGCAAGACGACGAACAGGCTTTCCCCCGAATTGCGTGAACGCGCGGTGCGGCTGGTCTTCGACTACGAAGGTCGCCATGGATGGCGCTGGCAGGCAGTCATGCCGATTTCCACGAAGATCGGCTGCGCGCCCGGACCCTCACCCAGTGGGTGAAGAAGGCCGAGGTCGACAGCGGCAAGCGCGCGGGCATCCCGACCGACATGGCCGGGAAGCGTGAACCGCGCCAGGGTGAGGAGGGTCGGTCCTCAGTCCGGGGGACTGTCTTCCCGACGAACGAGATCCTGCGCAAGGCAAG
>JAYZBS010000079.1:0-2476 GCA_036338635.1 Pseudomonadota bacterium
ATCGACGGCACCATCGCCGACGACATCAACCGCAGCGTCATCCAGGACCAGGTCGAGATGGGCGTCGCCGTCCGCATGGCCGCGCTGGACCTGCTGGCCCGCAACCTGCGCGCTGAACGCGGCCGCGCCGCCCTGGGCGAGGTGTGATCATGGACATCGTCTTCCGCAACGCCCGCCTGATCGACCCCGAGGGATTGACCGACGAGCCGGGCAACCTGCGCGTCACGGACGGCCGTATCGCCGGACGCGCCGGCCCTGACGAGGACGCACCCGAAGGCGCCACCGTCATCGACTGTAACGGCCGCGCGCTGGCCCCCGGCCTGATCGACTGGGGCGTCAAGATCGGCGAGCCCGGCGAGCGTCACAAGGAAAGCTTCCGCAGCGCCGGTCGTGCGGCGGCTGCGGGCGGTGTGACCACCCTGGTCGCCCGTCCCGACACGATGCCGCCCATCGACACGCCCGAGGCGCTGGAATTCGTCACCCGCCGCGCCACCGACGCCCCCGTGAACATCCGCCACATGGCAGCCCTGACCAAGTCCCGCGAGGGGCGCGAGATGGTCGAGATCGGGTTCCTGAACGACCTTGGTGCCGTGGCCTTCACCGACGGTGTCCGCGTGGTGCGCGACACCAAGCTTCTGTCTCGCTGCATGACGTATGCGCGTGGCCTGGACACACTGATCATCGGCCACCCGCAGGACCCCGGCCTGTCGCAGGGCGCGGCAGCGACCAGCGGCAAGTTCGCGTCTCTCTATGGCATTCCGGCCGTCTCGCCCATGGCCGAGGTGATGGGGCTGGACCGCGATCTTTCGCTGGTCGCGATGACCCGCTGCCGCTGGCATGCTGATCAGATCACGACCGCTGCCGCCCTTCCGGCGCTGGCCCGCGCGCGTGACGCGGGTCTGGACGTGACCGCCGGGATCTCGATCCACCATCTGACGCTGAACGAATTCGACGTCGGCGACTATCGCACCTTCTTCCGCTTCACCCCGCCCCTGCGGTCCGAGGAAGATCGCCAGGCGATGGTCCAGGCCGTGGCCGATGGGCTGATTGACACCATCGCCAGCTTTCACACGCCGCAGGACGAGGAATCCAAGCGCCTGCCCTTCGAGGCCGCGGCCCCCGGCGCCGTGGGCCTTCAGACGCTGCTGCCCGCGGCGCTGCGGCTTTATCACCAGGGCGGGCTCAGCCTGCCGCAGCTGTGGCGGGCGCTGTCGCTGAACCCGGCGCGGCGCCTGCGTCTGCCCGCAGGCCGCCTGGCGACAGGCGCGCCCGCCGACCTGGTGCTGTTCGACCCCGACGCGCCATTCGTGCTGGACCGCTTCACGCTGCTGTCGAAATCCAAGAACACCCCCTTCGACGGTGCGCGGATGCAGGGGCGCATCCTCGGCACATGGGTCGCCGGCCAGCCCGTCTTCGGAGAGCGCGCATGAGCCTGATCCTCTGGGCCGTCTTCGGCTACCTGCTGGGGGCGGTGCCCTTCGGCCTGGTCATCACCCGCGCGCTTGGTCTGGGCGATCTGCGCCAGATCGGGTCGGGCAACATCGGCGCGACCAACGTCCTGCGCACCGGCAACAAGCCCGCCGCTCTGGCGACGCTTCTGCTGGACAGCGGCAAGGGCGCCATCGCGGTCCTGCTGGCCCGCCATTTCGGCGGCGAGGCCGCGGGTGTGCTGGCCGGCGGCGCCGCCTTCCTGGGCCATTGCTTTCCTGTCTGGCTGGGCTTCAGGGGCGGCAAGGGCGTGGCGACCTTCCTGGGGACGCTGATCGCGCTTCACTGGCCGATCGGCCTGGCGGCCTGTGCCATCTGGGGCCTGTCGGCGCTGGTCAGCCGGATCAGCAGCCTCAGCGCGCTGCTGGCGGCGGCGCTGGCGCCGGTCTTCGCTTGGGCGCTTGGCCGGGCGGACATCGCAGTCGTGGCGGGCTTCATGGCGGTGCTGATCTTCATCCGCCATCACGCCAATATCACCCGCCTGCTGAACGGGACCGAGCCGCGCATCGGCCGCAAGCAGGCCTAGCGCTCGGCGACCAGCACTTTGCCTGCGCGCGGGGCTGCCGGAACCTCAGCCACGGATGTCGGGCGAAGCGTCCCCTGCGGCTTGGCCGCCGCATCTGCCACGGTATGCGCGCCGCGCTGCATCAGTTCGACCGCCCGGCGTGCAGAAACCGCGATCGAGATCAGCGCCAGGCAGGCGCCGGACAGCAGGATCAGCGCCACGAAGCCCAGGATGCCCATGTAGATTGGCAGCGGTGGAACGCCTTCGGCCCGGGTCACCAGGGATACCACCAGACTGACAATGGCCAGCATCCCGCCCCCGAAGACCAGCGCCACCAGCCACCCGATCCACCGCATCGCATCACCACGCATCGTCTGCCCCATTGCTCCTTGTCAGGACGGGGTGCCATTCCGCGCATGCCATATCAAGCGGGCAGCGCCGCCCCCGGCCTCACCTTCCCGTGCGCCGCCATCGCGCGCAGGT
>JAYZBS010000080.1:0-11644 GCA_036338635.1 Pseudomonadota bacterium
GGCGGCATGGTCAAGGCCTTCCGCTATGGCGCGCCTCCGCATGGCGGCTGCGCGGCGGGGATCGACCGGATCGTGATGCTGCTGGCGGACGAGCAGAACATCCGCGAGGTCATCATGTTCCCGATGAACCAGCGCGCCGAGGACCTCATGATGGGCGCCCCCTCCGAGCCCACGAACGAGCAGATGCGCGAACTGCGCCTGCGCGCGTTGCCGAAAGAGTGACCTGACAAGGTCCGCGGCCCGGTGCATGATGCTGCCACGCAGACATGCCACGGGGCCGCATGCCGATACCCTATGAACAGCTGGCCGCGATCAGGCTTGGCTTCGGGCTGGCGCCGGGGCAGGTGCCGCCGGGGGACCCTGTCGCCTTCGCAGCCTCGGTCGCGCGGGCCGCGCCAGACCCCAACGGTATCACGCTGGCGCGCCTTCGCGAATGGCAGACGACCGGCACCCGCCTGACCCAGGCCGCGCGCAAGGGCGGCGGGGACGCCGTCAGGGCTGACCGTGACCACCGCAGGCTTCTTCGCACGATCAGTCAGGGCGACGTCCTCACCCGCTTCGCGCGGGCAGTCGACGACCCTTCGGGCTTTGGTGAACGGCTGGTCTGGTTCTGGGCAGACCATTTCACGGTCACTGGCGGGACGCTCTATCTTGACCTGATGATGGCGTCACTTGTCCAGGACGCGATCCGGCCGCACCTGGCGGGCCGCTTTGCCGACATGATGTTCGCGGCCGAGACCCATCCCGCGATGCTGCGCTATCTGGACCAGGGGCGGTCGGTGGGGCCGAACTCGGTCGCGGCGCGACGCAATCCAGCGCGGGCAGGGGGTCTGAACGAGAACCTGGCCCGCGAGATGATCGAGCTGCACAGCCTGGGCGTCGGGGCTGATTATACGCAGCGGGATGTCGAGGAACTGGCCGCGCTTTTGACCGGCCTCAGCTATCGCCCGAACCGGCCGGGCGTCTTTCAACCAAAGCTGGCCGAACCAGGTCCCGAGGATGTGCTGGGCAACAGCTATGGCAGCCATAAGGCGACCGGCAACCTTGCCGACATCCGCGCCGTCATCGAAGATCTGGCGACGCACGAGGCAACGGGCCGGCACATCGCGCGGAAGATGGCGGTGCATTTCGTGGCCGACGACCCTCCGCAGGCACTGGTCGACCGCTTGGCCGGCATCTTCGCCGATACACGGGGCGATCTGGCGGCGATGAACCTTGCGCTGGCCAGCGCACCCGAGCTGGAACAGCACTTCCGCAAGAAGCTGCGCCAGCCATTCGAATTCCTGGTCGCCGGTCTCCGCGCCCTGGGCCGAAGTGGCCAACAGGTCGCTGCGCTGAAGCCGCGCGAACTGAACGGGCGCCTGCTGCACCCGATGGCCGTGATGGGTCAGCCCTGGGGTGCGCCGGACGGCCCCGACGGCTGGCCCGAGGCCGCCGAAATCTGGGGCAGCCCGCAGGGAATCGCCATGCGCATCAACTGGGCGCTGACCCAGGCCGCGGGTCTTGCGGGCGACTTGCCGGACCCGCGCGAGCTGATGGCCCATGCCCTCGGCACGACGGTGTCCGAGGCGGTGGCCTGGGCCGTACCGCGCGCGGAAAGCCGGGCCGAAGGCGTTGCGCTGGTCCTGGCCTCGGCGGATTTCAACCGGAGATGACGCCATGCTGAGCCGCCGCCTGTTTCTTCAAGCCTCGGCCATCGCCGGCTGCTCGGCCGCGGCGCATCCGCTGCTGTCGAGCGCCGCTTTCGCCAGCGCGCCGGGCGACAACCGGCTGGTCGTGATCATCCTTCGCGGGGCGATGGACGGGATCGACGCGTTCCAACCCTATGGCGACCCCGACCTGCGGGCACTGCGCAGCACGCTGTCGCTGGGGCCGGATCACGGGGCGACCGACCTGGACGGGTTCTTCGCGCTTCATCCCGGCCTCGCGACGCTGCTGCCACTGTGGCAGGCTGGCCAGATGACGTTCGCACCGGCCGTCTCGACCCCCTATCGCGACAAGCGCAGCCATTTCGATGGGCAGAACATGCTTGAGGCCGGGACCGGCACCGATCTGGACCCGGCCGCCCAGCAGGATGGCTGGCTGAACCGCCTGCTGCAGCTGATGCCCGGGCAGGCGTCCGAGACCGCCTATTCCGTGGGCGCCGAGCGGATGCGCATCCTTCGCGGTCCGGCGGCCGCGAAAAGCTGGAGCCCGGACGCGGTCCTGAACCTCAGCCCGCAGGCCGAGCGGCTTTTGTCGCGGATCTACCACGATGACCCGCTGTTCCGCGACGCCAGCGCGCAGGCGCTGGAGATCGTCGCCAGCCTGTCGCCGCCGCAGCCGGGCAGAAAGCCCGAGCCCGAGCATCTGGAGCTTGCCCGCTTCGCCGCCGACCGCCTGAACAAAGAAACGCGGATCGCAACCTTTTCCCTGTCAGGTTGGGATACCCATGCGGGGCAGGCGGGCGTGCTGCACCGCCCGCTGGCGCGCCTGGCCGAGGCGATCCTGGCCCTGCGGTCCGAGCTTGGCCGCAACTGGGACCGGACGACTGTGATGGCAATGACCGAGTTCGGCCGCACCGCCCGAGAGAACGGCTCGGCCGGGACGGACCACGGCACGGGCGGTGCGATGCTGGTCGTCGGCGGCGCTGTGCGAGGCGGGCGGGTGCTGGGCGGTTGGCCGGGGCTGCGCGACGGCGACCTCTACGCCGGGCGCGACCTGATGCCGACCCGAGACATCAGGGCCTACGCGGCCTGGGCGATGCACGGCAAGTTCGGGATCCCCCGCGACCGGCTCGAGCGCGCGGTCTTTCCCGGCCTCGACATGGGCCCCGACCCCCGCTTTCTGGCTTAGTTCTGCAGCCCCGGCATCCCGTGGTCGGGATGCGCAACGATCCTTCCGCCGGGAATCGGGCAGTGCAGTTTCAACTGACAAGGTGCAGCCACGAGACCTGGATAGAGGTTCCTTGATGCGGGGCGCCTCTGCGTAAAGGACAACTCCGGGTGGCGGAGGGTGTGCTGTTGCACTTTTCGACGAACCGCGACCCTGGCGCGCCTCCTCGTTCGTTGAAAAGAAGGCGCGTCGTCAGATCGACGACTCCAGGATTCAGGTCACATTTCGGCCACGCGGGACAGGCGGTCATGGACCATGCCGCTGATACGGGCCAGATCCGTGGCGAGCGCATGCCCCGCCACGTGGTCGCGCGCCAGCGCCGTCGCCGCCGCCTCGAGTGCAGGGTCGTGGGCCGTCCGGGCCACGCCGGCCAGGAAGCGGGCGATATAGTCGATCGCGGCGGTGTCCTGGGCCGTCGAGAGGACCTCGGCGACGTGGACGAGGTCGTCCCGCAGCCCAGACGTGTCGGGCTGAATGACGTCGTCGGGCAGGGCGCGCAGCGCCCTCGGCTCGATCGGCAGCGCCGAGAGGATCGTCTGCTGGAACAGGGCCAGGCTTTCCACTGGCTTGGCGAGGAACCCGTCAGCCCCGGCAGCGAGGGCGGCCGCAGCCCCGTCGGGATCGCCCGACATCCCCAGGATGACCGGCACGCGCGGTTCGGCGGCATGCATCTGGGCGATCAGCCCGGCCCCGTCGCCGTCGGGCAGGCCCAGATCGACGATGACGACGGCCGGGCGATAGGTCCGCAAGTGTCGCGCCGCCGAGCGCAGGCAGTCCGCGCGGCGAATCCGCGCACCGGACTTCAGGCACAGCAGGCGCACGGCCTCGCTGGCAAAGCGCGAATCCTCGATCACCAGTACCGTCAGGCCGGTCAGTGGCCGCTGCGGCAACGACAAACGCCATTGCGGCAAGGGCTTGACCGGTTCGGTTTGCGTTTCGGTCAACATGTCTTGGTCCCTGTCCATGTCCTCGGGACCATTAAACTGTCGAATCGCTAAGAAGCGGTTAATCAGGTCTGTTTTCCTTTTCCGTCCCCGCCAAAGTCATTACATAAGGGCACGAACACGGAGGATCTGATGATCGGTCGCCTGAACCATGTCGCCATCGCCGTTCCCGACCTGGATGCGGCCGCGGCGCAATATGCCAATACCCTGGGCGCCACCGTCGGTGCGCCGCAGGACGAACCCGACCACGGCGTCACGGTCGTCTTCATCGAATTGCCAAATACCAAGGTCGAGCTTCTCTATCCCTTGGGCGACGACAGCCCGATCCGCAGCTTTCTGGACAAGAACCCCTCGGGCGGCATGCACCACATGTGCTTCGAGGTCGATGACATCATCGCCGCCCGTGACAAGCTGAAGGCCGAAGGGGCGCGCGTGCTGGGCACGGGCGAGCCCAAGATAGGCGCCCACGGAAAGCCGGTGCTGTTCCTGCACCCCAAGGACTTCAACGGCTGCCTGATCGAACTGGAGCAAGTCTGATGAACCTGACCGGCGGCATCGTCCTTTTCGCCTCGCTGTGGTTTCTGACGCTGTTCTGCGTCATGCCCATCGGGCAGAGCAGCCAGGCTGACGCCGGCAGCATCGTCCCTGGCACCCATGCCGGCGCACCGTCTGGCGTCCCGTGGCGGCGCAAGCTGCTGTGGACGACGGCGATCACCTCGGCCATCTGGGCGGTGATCGCCTTCGTGATCCTCAGCGGGACGATCACGCGCGCGGATATCTCGCAGCTGGACCAGCTGATCCGCTGACCATCTGGAACAGGTGCGTGAAGGCCGCGGCGGCCAGTAGCGGCAGCGCGATGTTGACCAGCGGGATCGTCAGCCCGATCGCCACCAGGACGCCGGTCATCGTCACCCGCGCCGTGTTGGCGCGACGCAGCGCATGTGCCGGACCCTCGGCCAGATGCCGGCGGGCGGCCATCTGGAAGAACTCTCGTCCCAGCAGCCAGCCGTTTGCGCCATAGAACAGGACCGGCGCCAGCGGCCCCAGAAACGGGGTCAGCACCAGCGAAAGGACGGTCACCCCCAGAACCGCCGCGACCACGGCCAGCGATTCCAGCAGGCCGTCCAGAAAATCCAGCGACCGCCCGCGGCGGTGGGGATAGTGCAGCCGCTCGACCGCGTCGGCGACATTTTCCGTAAAAAGGCCTGCGAAGCCCGCGGCCACGGGGGCCATCAGGAAGATGCCCATTACCGGGAACAAGGCCAGCGATCCCCAAGACAGCACGGCGCCGAATTCGACCTGGCCCAGCCATGGCAGGGTCAGGCCGCCGGGCAGCCAGATCCGGATCGCCCAGAAGATCAACGCCTGCAGGGCCATGAACAGCCCGATCGTCAGCGCGATCCCCAGAAGCACCAGCCGCAGGATCGAGGGGCGCAGCAGGTCAGCCCAGCCCCGCGCCAAGGCGCGGACGGGCATCATGGCCGCCACTCGGTCTTGGCGTCGATGTCGGGGCGGGGCCGGTCTGGCGGCGTGGCGCCGCGGGTGCCAATATGGATCAGGCCGGCGATGCGTTCCGGCGCGGCCAGGCCAAGATGGGATCGCGCAAAATCAGGGTCGAGTGCGGCAAAGCCTGTCAGCCAGGCCGCGCCCCAGCCCGCGGCCAGTGCCGCATTCACGAGGCCCAGGCAGACCGCGCCCGCTGACAGCACCTGTTCCCAATCGGGCACCTTCGGGCTGACGACTGGCGAATGCACCACCGCGACGATCACCGGCGAGGCGAAGGCCGATGCCGCCTTTTCGGCCGCCGCCTGATCCTGGCCGCTGGCCAGCACCGCCTTGTGAAGCGATGGCGCCAGCGCGTCCAGCGTCTGCCGTCCCAGGACGATGAAGCGCCAGGGCTCCAGCTTGCCATGATCGGGCGCGCGTGCGGCAAGGGTCAGAAGCCTCGTCAGCTCCTCGCGGTCGGGGGCCGGGCCGGTCATCAGCTTCGGCGGATGGGAACGGCGGGTGGCAAGGAAGCGCAGCGCGTCGTCGTTGCGGTGGTCCATGCGGATCTCCTTTGTGGTCGGGCCTGTCTTTCAGATGGGCCGCCCTGTCGCAAGGATTGCCCTGCGGGCGGCACCGGTCAAAGAAGGGGCATGATCGATCTGACCCATCTGGCCCGACCCGGCGCCGTCCTGACCCTGCGCGTGACCCCGCGAGCCCGGCGCAACGCGGTCCAGCTGCAGGGCGACGTGCTGCGGGTCCACGTCACCGCCGTGCCAGAGGACGGCCGGGCCAACCGCGCGGTCCTGAAGCTGCTGGCCGGCGCTTTGAGCGTCGCGCCGTCGCGGCTGACGGTGATCCGTGGCGATACGGCCCGCGACAAGCTGGTCCGGCTGGACTAGGGCTTCTTGTCGATCCGATAGTTGCCCTCGGGCAGGTTCAGGGCCAGCCGCAATTCCGTCAGCTGGTGCATCGACAGCGTCACGCGGACGACCTCGTCGCCGTCGGGGCTCATCTGCTCCAGCACGACGCGGTCATCGAAGCCGAGGATGACGACGTCCTCGTTCAGCGGCCGCGTTCCGGGATCGGCCTCGTCGATCAGGGTGATCACGGTCGCGTCGAAGTCATGCTCGATGGTGAACATCCGATTCTCCTTCTGCAGATGCGACATTCGCGTGATCTTGGCCCGGCGGCAAGCAGTCGGGCTTTACGCCGCAGGCCTGCCAGCTAAACTGTGCGAAAGGGATGCCGGGGCGGCGCCCGGCGGAATGAAGGCGGAACTTATGGGCAAGCAGATCTGGCGGCGCTGGCGGGTAGCAATTGTGGCGACGGCTCTGGCGCTGTCGGCCTGTGCGCCGATGCCGGTCGCGGGGCCGCAACCGCTGCCTCAGCCGGTTCCGGTCCCGACGCTGCCGTCCCCTTCGGCCCCGCATGCTGCCACGCCTGACGGCGCGGCGCGCAGCTTCGTTCAGGTGATGCGGCGCATGGAGCCTGCCGTCCAGCAGGAATGTCTGAACCGTCGCACCCGCCCGATCCGCTGCGACTTCATCTTCGTGGTGGATGACCGCCCGGGGCTGGAACCGAACGCCTTTCAGACCGTCGACCGCAGCGGTCGGCCGGTGGTGGGTTTCACGCTGTCGCTGATCGCCCAGACCGTCAATCCCGATGAGATCGCCTTCGTCGTCGGGCACGAGGCTGCGCACCACGTCCTGAACCACCTGGACCGCAAGTCGGGTGCATCGACGGCCGCCGCGGTCGTCCTGGGCAGCCTTGCCAGCGCCTATGGCGGCGACGCTGCCGCGGTGGAGCGGGCTCAGCAGATCGGTGCCTCGGTCGGGTCACGCTATTATTCCAAGGAGTGGGAGCTTGAGGCAGACTACCTCGGCTCGATCATCACGCTGAACGCGGGGTATGACCCGATCAACGGGTCCCGGCTGTTCCAGCGGATCCCCGACCCCGGCAACCACATCCTGGGCACCCACCCGTCGCGGGCACAGCGCCTGGCCCAGGTGCGAAGGGCAGTGGACGACGTGCAGGCTGGCAGGGTGCGCTGATCAGTGGCGAATCAGCCGACGATCGGCCGGCTGCGGTTTCTGATCCGGGAACTGTTGCAGAAGCTGTGGGTGCGCGTCACCTCATTCGCGGTCCTGGGGCTGGCGACGGCCCTTGCGGCCTTCGCGCTGCGTCCGTTCATTCCAGACACGTGGGCCGGGATCGTCGGTGCGGACGCAATCGTGCCGATCCTGCAGATCATTGCATCGTCCATGCTGACGGTGACGACCTTTTCGCTGTCGATCCTGACAGCGGCCTACGCCACCGCCAGTTCGGGCTCGACGCCGCGCGCGGTGCAGCTTCTGGTCAGCGACGGCGTCAGCCAGACGGTGCTGGCGACCTTCATCGGCGCCTTCGTCTTCAGTCTGGTCGGACTGATCCTGCTGCAGACCGAGCTTTACGGCGATGGCGGACGGGTGGTGCTGTTCGCCGTCACCCTGATCGTGATCCTGATCGTCGTCGTGTCGCTGCTGCGCTGGATCAACCGCCTGGGCGAACTGGGGCTGGTCGGCGACAACCTGAGCCGGGTCGAGCAGGCGGCCGACGATGCGCTGGCGGCGCGGCTGGCTTCGCCTTGGCTGGGCGGCAATCCCCTGCGGGGGCCGCCACCGGCTGACAGCGTGCCGATCATGTCGCCGCAGGTCGGTCATGTGCAGAACTGCGACATGCAGGCCCTGTCGGACCTGGCCGAGGAGGCGGGCATCCTCGTCTACGTGACCGCGCAGCCTGGTGATCTGGTGCATCTGGCCTGTCCGCTGTTCCACGTCTCGCAGATCCCCTCGGACCCGCAGGTGCGCGACGGCCTGATCGCCTGCGTCACGCTGCGCCGGACCCGCAGCTTCGACCAGGACCCGCGCTTCGGGCTGTCGGTCCTGTCAGAAATCGGGCAGCGGGCGCTGTCGCCTGCTGTCAACGATCCCGGCACGGCGCAGGCGGTGGCGATCTGCATCCTCAGGATCCTGTCGCGCTGGTCCGACGAGGCCGGCCCCGAGGTGCAGTTTCCCCGCATCTACGTTCCCGGCCTGACGGTCGAGCAGCTGCTGCGGGACAACCTTCTGCCGCTGGCGCGCGACGGTGCCGCCATGGTCGAGGTTCAACGCACGCTGCAAGGCTGCCTTCTGGCGCTGGTTCAGCTTGCGCCGCAGGTCTTCGGCAAAGCCGCTGTCGATCTGAGCCAGGATATGCTGGATCATGCCCGCAAGGGCCTGACGCTCGGCATGGACGTGACCACGGTCGTCGATCTCTCGGCAGAAGTTCGTCACCAAGCCGAAAAGGTTGTGCCGTCAGGGCCACGCGGCAACCCCGAGATGCAAAAAACTTCAAGTTTCGCAGAATAATGCTGGCTTATCGGCGGATTTCTGCTTTAGTCGGGCAGACAAAACACAGCCACCACGCGACGCAATGGCGTCCAACTTGTAAAGGGGCGCCCATGATCGGCGTTGTCGTTTGGAGCAATGAATCGCGCGAGAAGGCGATCATCTGGTGCGAGGATCAGGCGACGCTGGCCTATCTGCAAGGTCCCGACAACCTTGTCGACACACCGCAATGGCCCCAACCCGGCGATCTGGTCGAACTTGAGACACAGACGATCGGCAACCTGCGCCACGCTTTGCAAGTCTCGCTGATCTCTGAACGCTGCTGCCCGCAGATCCCGCAGGCCTTGGCGCAGTCGGATGTCACGTCCCGGCAGCCCCAGTTGCGGTTGGTGTCCACCCAGGACCTTCCGGAGTCCGGCGCCAACCTTCCGGCACAGCCCACATCAGGGCCGGGCTACGACCTGGTCCGGACCGGCATCGCGCGCTGACCCCGCCCCCTGTAAGGGGGCGTCAAGCTTCGTCAGATTCCGCGCGAAAGTGCCGCGACGCCCGTCCGCGCCAGGTCCGTCAGCCCCAGGGGCCGCATCAGGTCCGCAAAGGCCTCGAGTTTCGAGGGCGGTCCCACCAGTTCGAAGACAAAGCTTTCCAGCGTCGAATCGACCACATTAGCGCGGAAGATCTCGGCGATCCGCAGAGCCTCGACGCGCTTGTCGCCGTGACCGCGGACCTTGAACAGCCCCAATTCACGCTCGACCGCCGGCCCTTCGACGGTCAGGTCATGCACCTCGTGGACGACGACAATGCGGCCCAGCTGTGCCTTGATCTGTTCGATGACCGACGGTGTGCCGCGCGTCACCACCGTGATTCGCGATCTGTGCCCGGTGTGATCCACCTCGGCGACCGTCAGGCTGTCGATATTGTAGCCACGGCCGGAGAACAGGCCGATGACCCGCGCAAGGACGCCGGGCTCGTTCTCGACCATCACGGCCAGCGTGTGGCTCTCCTCGATCTGCGAATGTGGGTCGCGCAGGTCATAGGCCGAATGGCTCGACATGCCCTTCTGAATGTTCAGTGCGTTCATGACTCTGCTCTCTTCTTCCTTGCAGAAATACCTGGGGGTGCGGGGGCGGCGCCCTCGCCCGTCTCAGACCAGAACCGCACCTTCCGATTCGATCACGCCCTGCGTCTCGGCTTCGCCCAGCAGCATCTCGTTATGCGGCTTGCCCGACGGGATCATCGGGAAGCAGTTCTCATGTTTTTCGACCAGTACGTCCAGAATGAACGGGCCGTCATAGTCGATCATCTGCTGGATCGCCGCATCCAGGTCCTTGGGGTCGCGCACCTGCGCACCGGCGCAGCCGAACGCCTCGGCCAGCTTGACGAAGTCGGGCAGGCTGTCGGACCAGGACTGGCTGTAGCGTTCACCATGCAGCAGCTGCTGCCATTGGCGCACCATGCCCAGACGCTCGTTGTTCAGGATGAACTGCTTGACCGGCAGACGGAACTGCACCGCGGTCCCCATCTCCTGCATGTTCATCAACCAGCTGGCGTCGCCCGCGACGTTGACGACCAGCGCATGAGGATGCGCCATCTGCACGCCGATCGAGGCCGGCAGGCCATAGCCCATCGTCCCCAGACCGCCCGAGGTCATCCAGCGGTTCGGCCCCTCGAAGCCCAGGTACTGGGCCGCCCACATCTGGTGCTGACCAACTTCGGTCGTAATATACCGGTCAAGCCCCTTGGTCAGCGCCTCCAGCCGCTGCAGCGCGTGCTGCGGCTTGATGATGGTGTCGCTGTTGCGGAACGCCAGGCAGTTGCGCGCTCGCCATTGCTCGATCTGGGCCCACCAGGACTGCAAGCCGCCGCTGTTCACCTTGCGGCCGCGCGACTTCCAGATCTTCAGCAGGTCCTCCAGCACATGGCCGACATCGCCGACGATCGGCACCTCGACCCGGACGACCTTGTTGATCGAGCTTTCGTCGATGTCGATATGGGCCTTGACCGATCCGGGGCTGAAATCCGCGACCCGACCGGTGATGCGGTCGTCGAAGCGCGCGCCGATATTGATCATCAGGTCGCAGCCGTGCATCGCCAGATTCGATTCATAGGTCCCGTGCATGCCCAACATGCCCAGCCAAGCCTTGCCGGAGGCCGGATAGGCACCCAGCCCCATCAGGGTCGAGGTCACTGGAAAGCCCGTCGCATCCGCCAGTTCGCGCAGCAGCTGGCTGGCGCCGGGACCCGAGTTGATGACGCCACCGCCGGTATAGAGGATCGGGCGCTCGGCCTGTTCCATCAGTTCGACCAGCCGGGTGATCGCGGCGATGTCGCCCTTCCGGGCGGGTTGATAGCTGCCGGTGTCGACCTGCTTCGGTCCGACATAGGTACCGGTGGCGAACTGCACGTCCTTCGGGATGTCGATCAGCACAGGCCCCGGTCGCCCCGAGGTCGCAACGTGGAACCCCTTGTGGATCGTCGCGGCCAGCTTGTCGGTGTCCTTCACCAGCCAGTTGTGCTTGGTGCAGGGGCGGGTGATGCCGACCGTGTCGGCCTCCTGGAAGCCGTCGGTGCCGATCATGAAGGTCGGGACCTGGCCCGACAGCACGATCAGCGGGATCGAGTCCAGCAGCGCATCGGTCAGACCCGTGACCGCGTTCGTGGCACCCGGGCCCGACGTGACGAGAACGACGCCCGGTTTCCCGGTCGCGCGGGCATAGCCCTCGGCCATGTGGACGGCGCCCTGTTCGTGGCGCACCAGGACATGGGTGATGTCGTTCTGCTGAAAGATCTCGTCATAGATGGGTAGGACGGCCCCGCCCGGATAGCCGAATACGGTATCGACGCCCTGATCGCGCAGCGCCTCGACCACCATTCTCGCACCCGTCATTGTTCGGGACATCGTCTTGCTCCATCCATCAAAAACACCCGCAAAGCGCACCCGTCGCGGCCCCGCGTCGGCGCAACCTAGGGTCA
>JAYZBS010000081.1:0-4409 GCA_036338635.1 Pseudomonadota bacterium
GGCCCATCTGGCGGCCTATCTGGTGGACAAGCATGTCGGCCGCGCCCAGGCCAGCAAGAGCTTGCACATCATGATCATCGACGAGGCGCTTCAGGCCGACAAGCCTCAGCCCGGCATCACGATGGACTTCAAGACACGCGACCCGATGGTCCTTCGCGCCCTTCTGATGATGCAGCAGAACATCGAGCAGCCCTTCACCGTGGCCGAGATCGCCCGCCGCATCGGCCACAGCAAGCGACAGCTGGAACGGCATTTCCAGGCGGCGCTCGGCACCTCGCCGCAGGCCGCGTTTCTCGACATGCGGCTGTCGCTGGCCCATCACCTGATCGTCTCGGGCGACCGGCCCATTTCCCAGATCGCGCTGGAATGCGGCTTTTGCGACAGCTCGCACCTGAGCCGCATGTTCCGCCGCCGCTATGGCCAGACGCCGCAGGCTTTGCGCCAAGCGACATGAAAAGGACCCCCGCGTGATGCGGGGGCCGGGCACTGGTGACGAACCTTCAGCGCGGTTCGCTCGCAAGTCCCTTCCAGACCGCCACGCACATGATGAGCAGCAGCACCGTGAATGGCAGCCCGGTCGAGATGACCATGGACTGCAGAGCGGTCAGACCGCCCGCCGACAGCAGCAGCACGACCGCAATGACGCCCGAGAAGACGCACCAGAAGACGCGCTGCAGGGTCGGCGCATCGGTCTTGCCGCCCGAGGTGATCGTGTCGATCACCAGCGAGCCCGAGTCCGACGAGGTCACGAAGAACACGATGACCAGCACGATCCCGATGAGCGAGGTGATCTGCGTCATCGGCAGGTCGTCCAGCATCGCGAACAGCTGCAGCGGCAGGTCGGCGTCACGGGCGGCGGTATAGCCCTCGGCCAGCAGCTGGTGGATCGCCTCACCGCCGAAGATCGACATCCAGGCGACGCAGACCAGCGAGGGGATCAAGAGGACGCAGATCAGGAACTCGCGCACGGTGCGGCCGCGGCTGACGCGTGCGATGAACATCCCCACGAACGGCGACCAGCTGATCCACCATGCCCAGTAGAACGAGGTCCAGCCCTGCATGAAGTTCACGTCGTCGCGCCCGACCGGGTTCGACAGCGCCGGCAGGTACTGCAGGTAGGCGACCAGAAAATCCCCCGTCTGCGTCAGCAGCAGCAGCGTCGGGCCCGCGAACAGCACGAACATCAGCAGGCCGAAGGCCAGCACCATGTTGATTTCGGACATGAGCTTCACGCCCGCCTCAAGGCCGCGGACGACCGAGAAGAGCGTGATCGAGGTGATCCCGGCGATGATGACGATCTGCCAGGTGGCGTTGATCGGCATTCCGAACAGCTTGTTGAAGCCGGCATTGGCCTGCGCCGCGCCCAGGCCAAGCGATGTGGCAAGCCCGAAGAGGGTCGCGAAAACTGCCAGGATGTCGATGATGTGGCCCGGCCAGCCCCAGACACGTTCGCCGAAGATCGGATAGAAGACCGAGCGGATCGTCAGCGGCAGGCCCTTGTTATAGCTGAAGAGTGCCAAGCTGAGGCCCATGACGGCATAGATCGCCCAAGGATGCAGCGACCAGTGGAAGATGGTGGCGGCCATGCCAAGGCGCACCGCCTCGGCCTGCGAGGGTGCGGCGGCCAGTGGCGCCCAGTCCGTGCGAAGCCCCTCGGCCCCGGCGGCGATGCCGCCAGCGGATGAGCTGAAGTGGCTCAGCGGTTCGCTGACTCCATAGAACATCAGGCCGATGCCCATGCCCGCCGCGAACAGCATTGAAAACCAGCCGACATAGCCGAAGTCGGGCTTGGCCAGTGCGCCACCGAGGCGGATCTTGCCGTAGGGGCTGATCACCAGTCCTAGGCAGAGGATGACGAAGACGTCCGCTGCACCGATGAAGAACCAGTCGAAACCCTTCGTCGCGCCGGAAAAGAGTGCTGAGAAGCTGTCGGTGGCAAGGGTCGGAAAGGCCAGCGTGAAGGCAACGAAGGCGATGACGCAGAGCGCCGAAATGGCAAAGACCGGGTTGTGGACGCTGAAATCGAATGGCCCCAACTGGCCTTCGATATTGTCCTGCCCCGCTTGGTAATCGGTCTGAATCACGCTTTCCGGGGGTGGCGCGTCGATCCGCGGAGCGGCCTCCTCGCCGTCCTTGGTCACATAGGTCAAGCTTACGTCCTCCTGAGTTGGCGTCGTGCCTGCCTGAGGGATGTCCGTGTCGATGAACGCCGTCTTGCTTTTGACATGAAGCAAATCGCCACCCCTCCCCGGACGCAGATCGCGCCGGGCCGGACAGGGACGTGGCCCCTGCGGCTTTTCTTTCCATGCGGTTCGCGGCTGACTCGGGGACTTGGGACGAGACAAGCAACTTGAAGTCTGACGGTTATGTGTCGAAGTGCCGCAACGTCGCAGAACGGGTGCGACGTTCTGCCGGTAGTTTCGCGTCGCTTCAGGTCCGTCAGCGCCCGGCAGCTGCCCCGGAAGCGTCGAGGCTGGCGCAAAGCTGCTGGCCGCGCGTCGCAAATCTTCACGCCCCCCGCCTGCCAAGCCGCTAGGCCTATGTCACTGGCCCAAGACGTCTTTTTGACAGTCCGGCCGCTGCCATTCTCCGACAGCACCGCGAATGAGGAAATCGCCCATGTCCCAGCTTATCCTGACCGTCTCCTGCCCCGTCCGGACCGGGATCGTAGCGCAGATCTCCTCCTTCCTTGCGAAGGCCGGCTGCAATATCCACGACAGCTCGCAGTTCACCGACCTGCAGAACGACCGCTTCTTCATGCGCCTCAGCTTCGCCTCGGATGGCGGCAAGACGCGCGAGCAGCTGGACCAGGAGTTTCGGGCCGCAACGGTGGATTCGGACATCGACCACGCCTTTCACGACCCTAGCGAGAAGATGAAGGTCGTCATCATGGTCAGCCGCTTCGGGCACTGCCTGAACGACCTGCTGTACCGCTGGCGGATCGGAGCGCTGCCGATCGACATCGTCGCCGTCATCTCGAACCACATGGACTATCAGAAGGTCGTCGTGAACCACGACCTGCCATTCCACTGCATCAAGGTCACGAAAGAGAACAAGGCCAAGGCCGAGGCCGAACAGATGCGGATCGTGCAGGAGGCCGGGGCCGACCTGATCGTGCTGGCGCGCTACATGCAGGTGCTGTCGGACGAGATGTGCCAGAAGATGTCCGGGCGGATCATCAACATCCACCACTCGTTCCTGCCCAGCTTCAAGGGCGCCAACCCCTACAAGCAGGCCTTCGACCGTGGCGTGAAGCTGATCGGCGCCACCAGCCACTACGTCACCGCCGACCTGGACGAGGGCCCGATCATCGAACAGGACACCGTCCGCGTCACCCACGCCCAAAGCGCGGGCGACTATGTCAGCCTCGGCCGCGACGTGGAAAGCCAGGTGCTGGCACGCGCGATTCACGCCCACATCCACCGCCGCGTCTTCATCAGCGGAGACAAGACCGTCGTCTTCCCTGCCAGCCCGAATGAATACGCTTCCGAGCGCATGGGCTGACCGCCACTCCGGGCGCCTGCAACCGTGCGGGCGCCCCCCGGGGCACCTCTTGGCATCGCTGGCAGGCACGGAACGCCGTTCCTCGGGGAGAACCCGATCACGACCCCTGCCTCGCGGTCGGCAGCGACATGCTCAAGCCAGCAGCGCCCTTCTTCAAGGACGAAAGCCGTCCCTCGATGCTACACGCGTCGGAGTTCATCACACCTTGTTCGTAACCGCCCGATTGTTACCGCGGGTCAGGGAGACGGTGCTCGGTTCCATGGCAGCAATGCGTCGATTTGGTTGCTCTTGTGATCATGGATGGGGTCGAGGATGTCGGCCAGCCAGGTCTGGGGATCAAGGCCGTTCATCTTTGCCGTCTCAATGAGCGTCATGGCGCGGGCCAGCGTTTCGCCGCCGCTGCCCGAGCCAGCGAACAGCCAGTTCTTCCGACCGGTACCGATCGGGCGCATCGCGCGCTCGGCAGGGTTGTTGTCGATGCCGGCGCGGCCATCCTCGAGGAACAGTTCGAAGGATGACCAGCGGCCGAGGCCGTAACGGAAGGCCTTGGCCAGATCGGTTTTGCCGGGAATGCGCAGCAACTGGGCCTCGGCCCATGCCCTGAAGGCATCGATCATGGGTCGGGAGTGCTTCAGGCGCGCGGCCTTTCGCAGTTCGGCAGACTGACCGGCGATCTCGCGCTCGATGTCGTAGAGCTTGCCGATCCGGTCGAGAGCCTCCCGCGCAATCTCGGATTTCATGCCGTCCCACACCTCGTGGAAGTCGCGGCGCAGATGCGCACAGGCCGCCTCGCGGAACTGGCTGCTGCCATCGGCAAGCGGGCTGAAGCCGGCATGGGCATCCGCCTGGAGGATGCCGCCGCTGCCTTGCGCGGCCTACGTCGAACCTTTGCCTCGACAGCAGGG
>JAYZBS010000082.1:0-7177 GCA_036338635.1 Pseudomonadota bacterium
AAATGCCGATACCCAGGTCAAGGACTCGCGTCCGGCCGAGGATAACGTGGCGATCCGCCGCCGTCGGTTCTGCCCGGCCTGCGGGGGACGTTTCACCACCTATGAGCGCGTGCAGCTGCGCGACCTGGTCGTCGTGAAGGCAAACGGCAAGCGTGAGGATTTCGATCGCGACAAGATGGCCCGCTCGATCCGCATCGCCATGCAGAAGCGCCCGGTCGAACCCGAGCGCATCGAGCAGATGATCAGCGGCTTGGTCAGGCGGCTGGAAAGCACGGGCGAGACCGACATCCCGTCGAAGACCATCGGCGAGATCGTGATGGAGGCGCTGTCGCGCATCGACAACGTCGCCTACGTCCGCTTTGCCAGCGTCTACAAGAACTTCCAGGATGCGGACGACTTCGACAAGTTCGTGTCGGAACTGCGGCCCGGCGCCATCGGCGATTGACCCAAGATACGACAGACGACGCTGCCCACATGGCGCATGCGCTTGGCTTGGCTCGGCGCGGGCTGGGCAATGTCTGGCCGAACCCGGCCGTGGGCTGTGTCCTTGTCCGGAACGGCCGCGTCGTCGGCCGGGGCTGGACCCAGCCTGGCGGGCGGCCGCATGCCGAACGAATGGCGCTGGATGCGGCGGGACCACTGGCCGCCGGCGCGACCGCCTATGTCACGCTGGAGCCCTGCGCCCATTTCGGCCGGACCCCGCCCTGCGCGGCGGGACTGGTGCAGTCGGGCGTCGCGCGGGTGGTCACGGCACTGACCGATCCCGACCACCGCGTCGCCGGGCGCGGGCATGCGATGCTGCGCGCGGCCGGAATCCAGTTGACCGAGGGCGTGCTGGCAACCGAGGCGGCTGAATTGCAGGCGGGGTTCCTGTCGCGGATCCTGCGTGGCAGGCCGTTCGTGACGCTGAAGCTGGCCAGCAGTCTTGACGGACGCATTGCCATGGCCGGCGGCGAAAGCCAGTGGATCACCGGGACTGCGGCACGCGCGCATGTGCATGCGCTGCGCGCCCAGCACGATGCGGTGATGGTCGGCGGCGTGACGGCGCGCGCGGATCTGCCGCAGCTGAACGTGCGCGGCATCCGCACGCCGCAGCAGCCGGTGCGGATCGTGGTGTCGCGACAGGCATTGCCGCCGCTGGCGCCCCAGGATGCCGATCATGGGCCGCTGTGGCGGGTCGAGGGGACGCCCGCCGACATCCTGGCGGATCTGGGCAGTCGCGGCATCACCCGGGTCTTCTGCGAAGGGGGTGGCCGGCTGGCGGCCAGCCTGCTGCAGGCGAAACTGGTCGACCAGATGGTCGGCTATACCGCCGGCCTGGCGATGGGGGCGGATGCACGCCCCTTCGTCGGCCCCACGGGTTGGTCGAAACTGGCGCAGGTGCCCCGGTTCGACTTGGTCGAGACGAAAGTGATCGGCGGCGACCTGTTCCACCGCTGGCGGGCGCGCTAGCGCCGCCAGATCCAGCTGTGGCCTGTCAGCGCGCCTTGCGCCTTGGCCAGCAGGCGCAGGGCGGGTGGCTGGCCGCACAGCCCCGCCGCCAGCCTGTCCAGCGCGACCTCGACCGGGCAGGGCAGGCCGGTCAGCGGATCGCGATAGCGCGGATAGGCGATCAGGCAGGCATGGACCAGCGCCTCAAGATCGGGCCGTGCCCGGCGCCGGGCCGGCACCGGCCCCAGGTCACGCGTCAGCCCCCAGCCGGCATAGAAGGGCGCCCCCAGCACCGTGACCGGCTTGCCGCGCAGCAGCGCCTCGAAGCCAAGGGTCGAGGTGATGGTCCAGACCGCATCCGTCGCCTCGATCAAGGCCACCGGGTCGGCCTTGTCGGCGACATGGTCAGCCACTGACGCAAGGGCGTCCTCGGGCAGGGCGCCGGGGCGCAGGCCGGCCTCGACGTCCGGATGCGGCTTGTAGACGATCCAGGCCTGCGGGTTTTCGGCCCGAACGCGCCGGAGAAGATCCAGGTTCGTGCGTTCGGCCCCCGCGCCACGGAGGATCGAGGCATCATCCTCGACCTGACCCGGCACAAGGATCCGGTGACGGCCGTCGGGGGGCGGCAAGGGCGCATCGGCCTGCAGATTGTACTTGCTCAGCCGCATCTCGATCAGGCGGGCAATCAGGTGCCGGGCTCGCTGGCGTCCGCCGGGCGGGGGCCCGAGGGCGATCAGCGCCTCGAGCCGCGATGGCCGGGTCGGATCGAAATAGATCCCGAGGTCGTCCGCGACGACCGAGATCGGCGGCGTCAACTCCGCCCCCAGACCCCGCGACCGGAGAAAGCCGTCCTCGACCCGGATGGCCGAGGGAACGGCGGCCGAGGCGCTGGCCCAGACCAGCGTTGTGTCAGGTCCAGCGTCACGGGCAAAACGCAGCGGCGCGACGTCGCCGAATTCGCGCGAGAGGAACTGCCGCTTCCACATACGCATGCCGAAGGCGACGTGGCCGTTACGGTCCTGCCGAAAGGCGCGGGTTTCGGCCTCGATTTGCGACAGGGCGCCTTCGAAATCGGTCAACCGGTCGCGGCAAGGGTCGTACCACGTCGGCGCCAGCAGATGGCTGGCCGTAAACAACGCTTCTCGTGTGGCTGATCCTCGGCGTCCCGCCGGCATCGCCATCTCGTCACGGGTCTGCCCCCAGCCCGCATAGAAGGGCAGACCGAAAAGCCGCGGCTTGTGGCCGGCCAGCATGGCCTCGTACCCCAGTTGGGAGCTGACGGCATAGACTTCGTCAGCGTCCTCGACCAGCCGCCACGGTGAAACAAGGGAGTCGCAAAGCTGATCGCCCCGCCGCAGGTCGCCGGCGTCCAGGTGGCCCGGTCGCAGTCCCGCCGCCGTTTCGGGATGGGTCCGGATCACAATCCGCTTTCCCGGATTTTCATCCCGTGCGGCGGCCAGCATGCGAAGGAACAGCCGCCGGTCTGCGCCCCGCAGTGACGCGTCGCCCCGCGTCTGATCGACGACCAGGACATAGCCCGGCCTGGGAGGCTGCAGCGCGGGATCGTGGGCGTTGTATTTCGACAGGTCCAGCGTCCTCAGCCTGGCAAGGCCTCGGACGGCGCGGGCGTGCAAGGCCGGCGTCTGCGGGGTCGCGACCAGCCGTTCAAGCGTCGAGGGGCGGGTCGGATCGAAGTGCAGGCCGACCGGGTCGATCAGCAATCCGATCGGTCCACGGCGGGCAAGCAGCCCCCGTGCCCTTCCCGGAAGAATCGAGCGCAGGAACGCATCTTCGACCGTTATGACCTGGCAGTCCCGCTTCGCGGCGATGGCGATGCCGCGCCATGCCGTTGGACTTGCGCCCCAGATGCCCACTGGTTCACCCGGACGCGGCAGGGCAAGTGCAGGGCGGTATCCCGCCAGCGTCAGGATGCGCGACAGCCGCGGGCTCCGGAAAAATCCGAGGTTTGCAACGCAAAGCCGCCGGACGGTGCCGGCGGCTTCGAGGTCAGGTGACGACATTGACGCGTCAGTTGCCGATGCTGGTCAGGCTGTCGGCCGTCGAGGCGCTGCCGGTGATGGCGCCGAGGGTCTTCTGCCACTGAACATAGGGTGCCTCGGTCACATAGACGGTGTCGCCGTCGCGGATGACGAAGTCGCGCGCCAGGAAGAGACCGTTCGGCCGTGTCAGGTCCAGCACATAGGCGAAGCGCTGCGTGCCGATGACCGGCTTGCCGAGCACCCGGCTTGCGACGGATTCGGGTTCGTCGCGCATCACGAACACGCCGGTCGGGTCGGCCAGCTGCGAGTTCAGGCCGCCGACCATGGCGATCGCCTCGACCGCGTTGATCATCTCGTTCCCCAAGGGCACGCGGGTCTGGCCGCCAAGGGCGCCGAGGGCCGTGAAGTTGCGCTGGTCCTCCTCGACGACGACAAGGTCGCCGGGGCGCAGGGCGATGTCATTGAGCGGGCTGGCATAGAGGTCGGTCAGCCAGACGCGGCCGCTGTCGTTGCCGCGCTTGACGGTCACCACAGCCACCTCGGGGTCGATGGCGACGCCGCCGGCACGGGCCAGCATCGCCGAGAGCGAGCGGGTCGGCCGTTCGATCGGATAGACCCCCTGGGAGGTCACGCGGCCCACGACCGACACGGTGGCGCCGTCACCGGCGACGCGCTGCACCGTGACCTGCGGGTCCGGCGTCTGCACGGACAGGCGCTCGGTGATTGTCTGGCGCAGCTGGTCCGGCGTGCTGCCGGCGGCGCGGACGCGCCCGGCATAGGGCACGAAGATGAACCCGTCGCTGTCGACCTGGATCTCTGTCAGCGCGGTGGAGCTGGCGCCGAGCGAGGTCAGAAGGCCGTCATCGACGTTTTCCCAGATCGAGAGGCCCAGCACGTCGCCGGCCCGGATTTCGTCGGCACCGACCTGGCCGGCGTTGCGGAAGCTGTTCGAGAAGCCATAGGCCGGCGCGAACGCCGACGCGCGGGTTACGTGGTCGTTCACGTAGATGACCTGCGTGTTGCCGCCACGTTCGACGGCGCCGTCGAAGATCTCGTTCTTGTTCGGGCCCGAGCGGGGCAGAGCGCATGCGGCAAGCAGGGTCATGGATGCAAGCATCAGCAGGCGCAGCGGTGCTGCGGATGGAATGAAAACTGTCACCTCGGGTACTCCTGTTATTTTCCTCGGCCGGTCATGCCGATTACAAAGACTGTTTTAGCTGTGTCGACGCAGATTACGCCATAGTCGGATTTCGCGGACTTCATCAACGATGACGGTCCGAAAGCTGCTGGCGTGGCAGGACATTGCCGATGGCCAGTGCATCGTAAGGGTCGTGGGGCGATAAAAGCATGTCGGCCACCAGCCTCAGTGCATGCGCACGCGATCGGCTGGCGTAGTATCCGCCGGGGATCTGACTGGTTTGCAGCAGATAGTCGCGGAACGTGCGATAGGCCTGAGGGTCCGGTGCCTCGGGCGCGGCAAGGAAATCCTCGAGCGGCTGATCGGACACAAGCCCGGGTTTTCCATAGACCGCCCGGCCAAGCGCCTTGACAGGGATGCCGCGCCACAGCGCCTGCTGCGCCCCGGTCGAGTTCACGGTGACGACCGCCCGCGCGTGCGACAGGATCTCGGCCAGCTTGCCACCGCGGACGTAATGGACGCGGTCGGAGACGCCTTCAGCCTCGGCCGCGGCACGGATGGCGGTACGGTTGCCAGCGCGCCCATCCTCGAGCGGGTGGGCCTTGAAGACCAGGTGATGGTGCCGCGGCGCCGAACGGGCAAAGGCCTGCACCACCGTCTGCACGAATTCAGCGTTCCTGGTGAAGGACGAATGTCCGAGGAAGTTCGAATCGTGCTCGAGCTGCATCAGCACAAGGTTGTAGGGCCAACCTGACAGTCGCAGCCGCCGCCAATGGATGATGTGCTCGATCCGGTGCATCGGCGTCATGAGAAGGCGGCCGAGGTTCAGCTGAAATTCTCGCCGGACCGAGATGTTCCGGTGCCCGCGATAGGCGCGGTACTGCCGGTTCGCGACCAGGATCATGAAGTGGTAGAAGGCGCCATAGAACTTGTGCTGCCGCATGTCGCCCCAATGGGCCGGGGGGCGGCGCACCTCGTTGATCTGTTCCCGCAACACGCGACGCATCTGGGCCAGCGGGATGTCCAGCAGGACCGAATTCCCGTTCGAGCCCTGTCGTTCGTAGCTGATCCAGTAGGGGCGCAGATAGCCTTCCTCGAAGACGTGGACAGCGATGCCGCGTTCCACGGCCATGCTGCGCGCCGCTGCGTGGATCGGGCGCACGTCGCCATAGAGGATGATATCGGTGATGCCCTTGTCTTCCAGAATGCGGCCCAGGTGGTCGGGCCAATCCTGGGCCGTACCCTCGTGACGGATGAAGCTGGCCTTGTCGCGCCAGAAGAACTCGTCCCCCGCATTGAAGCCGCAGCGCCACACCTGAGCACCCGCAGCCCGCAGCAGGCGGCCCAGGCCATCGAAGAACGGCCCGTGCGGGCCCTGCAGCATCAGGAACACCCGACCCTGACCACCCGGCATCGCCGCGGACGTCGCGGCGGCATCGCCGCACGATGGCAGCGGGAAGGTTGAGCTTTGGTGCAACATGCTCGGCTTGCTACGGGCTGTCCTGATTGGGCAAGGGGCTGTCTTCACATGCCATGGAAAAGGGGGGCCGATCCAGCAATTTGTGCATCGTCCTTAATCGTGTGGAATAGGCATGGCGCTTGAACGGGCAGGGCCGATGCCCTAGGTCAAATCGAACGGCAAGGGGAAGACGACGATGTTCACCGGCATCATCACCGATATTGGCATCGTGCGCATGGTGCAGATGCGCGGCGACATGCGCGCCCGAATCGGCTGCGGCTATGACATGGCGGGCGTGGACATGGGGGCGTCGATCGCCTGCGACGGTGTCTGCCTGACGGTCGTGGCAAAAGGCGATGACTGGTTCGAGGTCGACATCTCGGCCGAGACGCTCTCGAAGACCAGCATCGGGTCGAATGGCTGGGCGGTCGGACAACGGTTGAATCTGGAACGCGCGCTGCGCGTCGGGGATGAACTTGGCGGTCATATCGTCAGTGGCCATGTCGACGGCGTCGCCCGGATCGTGGCCGCGTCTCGTGACGGCGACAGCCTGCGCCTGACTTTCGAGGCCCCGGCGGCGCTGGCCCGCTTCGTGGCACCCAAGGGTTCGGTCGCGCTGAATGGCACGTCGCTGACGGTGAACGAGGTCGATGGCAACCGCTTCGGCATCAACCTGATCCCGCACACCCAGGAGGTCACCACCTGGGGCGATGCGGCCGAGGGAGATGCCGTCAACCTCGAGATCGACACGCTGGCCCGCTATGTCGCGCGACTGGCCGAGGCCGGACACTAATCCAACGGCGCGTTCCCCCTTCGGGCGCAGCAGCAAGGACGACCAGATGCAATTCGAACAGCCCGGCCCCGTGGAACGCGACCTCTCGGGCGCGATCTCGCCCATCGAGGACATCATCAACGAGGCCAGGAACGGCCGGATGTTCATCCTGGTCGATCATGAGGACCGCGAGAACGAGGGCGACCTGGTGATCCCGGCCCAGTATGCCGATGCCGAGGCGATCAACTTCATGGCGACCCACGGGCGCGGGCTGATCTGCCTGCCGATGACCGCAGAGCGGATCGACAGCCTTGGTCTGCCGATGATGGCAGTGAACAACTCTTCGCGGCATGAGACCGCCTTTACTGTCTCGATCG
>JAYZBS010000083.1:0-6552 GCA_036338635.1 Pseudomonadota bacterium
GCCCCGGACCGCAGAAAAAGGAGTCCCCCCGCGATGGGTTACAAAGTCGTCGTCGCCGGCGCCACGGGCAATGTGGGCCGCGAAATGCTGAACATCCTCGATGAACGCCAGTTCCCGATCGACGAGATCGCGGTGCTCGCCTCGCGCCGCTCGCAGGGGACCGAGGTCAGCTTCGGCGACAAGACCCTCAAGATCAGGGACATCGAACAGTTCGACTGGACCGGCTGGGACATGGCGCTGTTCGCCATCGGGTCCGACGCGACCAAGATCCACGCCCCCAAGGCGGCGGCCGCCGGCTGCGTCGTGATCGACAACAGCTCGCTCTATCGCTACGACCCGCAGATCCCGCTGATCGTGCCCGAGGTGAACCCCGAGGCGATCCACGACTACAAGAACAAGAACATCATCGCGAACCCGAACTGCTCGACCGCGCAGATGGTCGTCGCGCTGAAGCCGCTGCACGACCGTGCGCGCATCAAGCGCGTCGTGGTCAGCACCTACCAGTCGGTGTCCGGCGCCGGCAAGGAAGGCATGGACGAGCTGTGGGACCAGACCAAGGGCATGTATGTGCCGGGTCAGGAAAAGGAACCCAACAAGTTCCAGAAGCAGATCGCCTTCAACGTCATTCCCCAGATCGACGTCTTCATGGAAGACGGCTCGACCAAGGAGGAATGGAAGATGGTGGCCGAGACGAAGAAGATCGTCGACAGCTCGATCAAGGTCACCGCGACCTGTGTGCGCGTTCCCGTCTTCGTCGGCCATTCCGAAGCGATCAACATCGAGTTCGAGGACTTCCTCGACGAGGACGAGGCCCGCGACATCCTGCGCGAGGCGCCCGGCATCATGGTCGTCGACAAGCGCGAGCCCGGCGGCTACACCACGCCGGTCGAATGCGTGGGCGATTTCGCGACCTTCATCAGCCGCATCCGCCAGGATTCGACCATCGAGAATGGCCTGAACCTGTGGTGCGTCAGCGACAACCTGCGCAAGGGCGCGGCGCTGAATGCGGTCCAGATCGCCGAACTTCTGGGCAACAAGGTCCTGAAGAAGGGCTGATCATTGTTCGAATGGATCACCGGTCTTCTTCAGGGCGGCGGGGCTTGGGCCATCGCCGCCCTGATGCTGCTGGAAAACGTGTTCCCGCCCATTCCCTCGGAACTGATCATGCCGCTGGCGGGCTTCAACGCCGCGCAGGGCGGAACGCCGCTGTGGCTGGCAGTGCTGGCCGGTGGCGCGGGATCGACGGCCGGCGCATGGCTCTGGTATGCGTTGGGGCGGGCCTACGGCGCGCAACGGCTGCACGCGCTGGTGGCGCGCCACGGCCGCTGGTTGACCCTGACCCCGTCCGAACTGACCCGCGCGCAGGGGTGGTTCGCCCGCCACGGTGGGGCGGCGGTGTTCTTTGGGCGGTTCCTGCCCACGATCCGTACCCTGATCTCGGTTCCGGCGGGATTGGCGCAGATGCCCACGGCGCGGTTCCTGGTCTATACCGCCATCGGCAGCTTCATCTGGTCGGGCGGCTTGGCGCTGGCCGGGTGGCTGCTGCAGGCCCGCTATCACGACGTCAGCGACTGGCTGAACCCGGCCTCGACCGCCGTCGTCGTGGCGATCGTGGCCGTCTATCTGTGGCGCGTGATCCGCTGGCGGCCCGAAGCCTGATCAGATCTGCGTCCAGGTCGCGCCGCTGTCCTCGGCCTGCAGCAGCGTTCCTTCGCTGATGTCGTGCAGCAGCCCGTGCAGCGATAGTTCTCCGCTCTCGACGGCGGCCTGCACGAAGGGGAAGGTCATCAGGTTGCGGACCGACACCAGCACCGCCTCGCGCTCCAGCGCGCCGATCTGCTGTTCTGACGGCAGGTCCTTCACCCGGTCGTAACCCGGGCGCAGGATGTCCATCCAGCGCCCGACGAAGCTGGTCGTCTCCTCCAGTTCTGGCGCCGCGCCCGAGCACATGGCATGGCAGCCGGCAACGCCGCCGCAGCGGGTGTGGCCCACGACGATCAGATGCGCCACCTTCAGCGCCGTCACCGCATATTCGACCGCAGCCGAGGTGCCGTGCTGCTGCCCGTCCGGCGCATAGGGCGGCACGAGGTTCGCGATGTTGCGATGGATGAAGAACTCGCCCGAATCGGCGCCGAAGATGCCGGTGACATGCACTCGACTGTCGCAGCACGAGATGACCATCGCCCGGGGGCGCTGACCCTCGTTGGCCAGGCGGCGGTACCAGGCCGCGTTCTCGCTATAGGACGTGGCCCGCCAGCCTTGATAGCGCTTGATCAGGTATTGCGGCAAAGGAGACAGGTCGGACATCTGGAACCTCGCTTTCGTTTACGCCTGATAGGCCGAGTTTGAAACGAATTCGAGCCTTTTCGCTCTGCGCGATCAAGGCTTTCTTCATGGCTTCATCCGATGGTCGGCCGGTGCGGCGACAGGACCATACGGAGGTGCGGATGGCACAGATATCAGCTTTGGCCGTGCCCGAGGCGGTGCGCGTCGACAGCCGCCGGGTGGCAGAGATCATCGCCGAACTGGGCGAGACCGCGGCGCAGCATGTCGTGGGCCTGGCGCTGGAACAGCTGGCTGCGGCGCTGACGGCGGTCGATGCGGCGTTGCAGGCGGGCGATCTGGCGCAGGCGGTGGCGGATGCCGAACGGATCTCGCGGCTGGCATGGCAGATCGGACTGCTGTCGCTGGCCGGCGTCGCCATGGACCTGGGCAGCGCCGCCGAACGGGGCGACCAGGCCGCGCTCGCCGCCATCCGTGCGCGGCTGATGAGGGTTGGCAACCGCTCCCTGACCGCAATCTGGGACCGCACCGCCCTGGCCTGATCGACCGGGGGTTGCAGGGCGACGCACAGGCTGTAGGCTGGCGCCGATCTGCCAAGGACCCGCCATGACACCAGAATTCGCCCCCGCCTCATACGCTGCCCTGCCGCTCTGGCTGGTGTGGTCCGGCGACGATCTTCCCGCTCAGGCGGGCACCTGGCCCGAGGCCAGCGGCTTTGCGGCCAAGGCGGGCCAGATCTGCCTGCTGCCCGACGCCCATGGACGTCTGGCCGGTGCGATCATGGGCCTGGGCGACCGCAGCCAGGCGTCGCGCGACCGTTTTCACCTGGCCCGCGCCCATGCGTTGCCCCAGGGCGATTGGCGGCTTGCCGGCCTGCCCGACGGGATTGACCCCGACCATCTGGCGCTTGGCTGGTTGCTGGGCCAGTACCGGTTCACCCGCTACAAGGGCAGCCCATCGCAGGGGCCGCGCCTGGTTTGCCCGGACGGCGTCGATGCAGACCGTCTGCTGGCCATCGCCGCGGCCGAATTCCTGACTCGCGACCTGATCAACACCCCGGCCGGCGATCTTGGGCCGGACATGCTTGAAACCGCCGCCCGCGCGCTGGCCGACGAAGTTGGTGCGCGGATTGAGGTGATCTGCGGCACCGCACTGCTGAAGCAGAATTTCCCCATGATCCACGCGGTCGGCCGTGCCGCCGCCGCCGAGCCGCGGCTGATCGACATCCGCCTGGGCGAGAGTGGTCCGATGCTGACCATCGTCGGCAAGGGCGTCTGCTTCGACACCGGCGGGCTGAACCTGAAACCAGGCGCGTCGATGGGGCTGATGAAGAAGGACATGGGCGGTGCCGCGACCGCGCTCGGCCTTCTGAAGATGCTGGCGGGAACCAGGGCCGCCGATGGCCTGCGCCTGCGGGTCCTGATCCCCGCCGTCGAAAACAGCGTCGCGGGGAACGCCTTCCGCCCCGGTGACGTGCTGATCAGCCGCAAGGGACTGTCGGTCGAGGTCAACAACACCGACGCCGAAGGGCGGCTGGTGCTGGCCGATGCCCTGGCCTACGCGGCCGAGGAGAACCCCGACCTGATGATCTCTCTGGCGACGCTGACGGGGGCGGCGCGCGTGGCGCTTGGCCCCGATGTGCCGCCCTTCTACTGCGACGACGACAGGACGGCCACGGCGCTGCAGCAGGCCGGGGCGCAGGTGGGTGATCCGATCTGGCGGATGCCCTTCTGGGACCCGTACGAGGCGATGATCGAACCCGCCATCGCCGATCTGGACAACGCACCCTCGGGTGGCATGGCGGGGTCGATTACCGCCGCCCTGTTCCTGCGCCGCTTTGCCGATGGCGCGGGGCGGTATGCGCATTTCGACATCTACGGCTGGCAGCCCGCCGCCGCGCCCGGTCGCCCGAAAGGCGGAGTCGGACAGGGCGCTCGCGCCATCCTGGCCGCGCTGCCGAATATCTTGGGATGATCATGGACCGCCGTCTGACACCCGCCACCGACCGCGTCGCGCTGGAGAGCCTGCGCGGCACCTTGGACTGCCCGACCTATGTGGCCGGCCAGCCCGCCCGCCTGGCCGTGCCGCTGGCCGACCTGCTGAACGCCCCCAAAGGCCGCCGCGACCGGCAGATGAACTTCGGGGCCGACCTGACCGTGATCGAACAGCGCGGCGACATGGCCTTCGTGCAGGCCGCGCTCGACGGCTATTGCGGCTGGCTGCCGCTCGCCGCGCTATCTTTCGACCTGGGCACCCTTACGCATCGGGTGACGGCCCCGGCCACTCACGTCTATCCGGCCGCCGACATGAAGCGCCCCGAGATCATGTCCCTCTCCATCGGCGCACGGCTGTCGGTCACCGGCATCGCCGACGGCTTCGCGGCCCTCGCCACCGGCGGCTTCGTTCCTGCGCCGCATGTGGGCGACGGCCCCGCGGCCGATCCCGCCGCCGTCGCCGAAAGCCTCATCGGCACACCTTACCTGTGGGGCGGCAACAGCCGCGCGGGCATCGACTGCTCGGGCCTGGTGCAGGCGGCACTATGCGCCTGCGACATCGCCTGCCCCGGCGACAGCGATCTGCAGCGCGATGCCTTTTCCGAAGTGCAGACGATCCGGCGCGGTGACCTGCTGTTCTGGCCGGGTCATGTCGCCATGGCGCTGTCCGACGATCTGATGATCCACGCCACCGCCTGGACCATGTCGGTCACGCGTGAGCGAATCCCGGATGCGCTCGCCCGCATCGATGCCGCAGGCGACGGACCCTTCCTGGGCGTTCGCCGCCCCGTCGGCATCACCTAGCCGGCCGCTGAAGAAGTCGGCGGCCGGGACGGTTTCCTTCGGAGCGCACCGGCGGTTTCGAGATGCCGGCTCGCCGGTGCAAGCGGTATGCGCTTTTGATGCCGCTTTTGGCGTTATGCGGCCAGCAATCGAGGCAGCCGTACCAGGTTGTTGGTTGTCGTCGTCAGAACGAAGCGGGAGCGTACTCGTTCGACGCCGCGATAGAAGGTCTGTACCATTCCGCCGACAGTCTGCGCCCACCCGAACGCCTCTTCGATCCGTTTTCGGTGCTTCAAGGACAACTCATAGATCACGCGCCGGGTGGTGCGCCCGTTGATCGCCGGATAACGCCGTTTCTGTGCAACGTGCGGTGTCACACAGGCCTTTCGTAGATAGGCGACAAACCTTGCGGCGTCGTATTCCTTTTCAGCCCCGGGGGCCAGCCTTCGCGTAGATCCGGGGAGTGGCGGCAGAGCGCCGTTCGGCATCGCCGTCTGCTTCTGTCAGAGCGCCTTCAACGATCAGGCCGCTGCGGTTCCTTATCAGAGCATGGCCGATGAAGCACAACATCGCCCCAGTGCCGGACGACGTCTTGTAGAGCCGGGCATGCGGGTCGGTGGTGGAGACATGGGTGGGGTCTGAGCACTTTCACCCCGGAAGTCGCCCTCGGCATCACGGTGCTGGCGGGGCATGACGTTGATCTCGGCATAGGGCTGGTCAGACTTGTCGGCGGCGGACGTGTCTGGCGAAGGCAGGTCTCGCAGCTCCTCTCATCATCAGGGGGTGTGATGTCAGGCTTAGGTTGAAAGCTCTTGATCGAGGCCCAGGCCCTTACCAGCCTGCCGTCGACCGAGAAGTGGTCGTCCGACAAAAGTAGCACGAACTCCCGGTGCGCCATCACCTTGCGTGACATCTGCGTCGTCAGCAGCCGGTCCCGGTTCTTGGCGAACACCGTCGGCACCCAGACCTGATCGTCGCTATCCCACCCTACGAACCAGAAGGTAATACTGCATCTGCTCCATCAGCTACCGCTCGGACCGAGGTGAGAACAGGATCTGGACCAGGCTCGTCCGGATCAGCCGCTCCGGCGCAATCGAGGGGCGACCAAAATCGGCTTAGAGCGCCGCGAACTCGGCATCCAGGCTGGCTAGCGTGTCATTCACCACCTGCCGGATCTTGCGCATCGGATGTCGAACCGGGATGCGCCGCTCCAGATCGACGTCGTTGAACAGCGACCCGCTCGTCTCGTCAGTGCCGGCCATCACCACGCCGGCCTTGATCGCCTAAAGGGTGAATCATGTTCTTCAAACCAGGTAGAGCGCTAAATTCTTCAGCAGCCTGCTAGAGGTTAAACACCCGCTCGGGCTGGACCATGCCGCCCTGGTATCGTCCGATGCAGACGGGTCCCGTGGCATCGGACACCCAGACCAATTCGCCCCATTCAGCGCCGGTGGTCACCTCGCCCGGATTGCCGTTGCGGATGCGGGTCGCG
>JAYZBS010000084.1:0-44910 GCA_036338635.1 Pseudomonadota bacterium
GCTGCGGCGCTCCTCCCTGCGGTTGCAGACCATTTCGCGGCCGACACAGAAAAATCCCCAAAGCGCAGTCCGTTGGGAAAGTACGTGCATAACCTGCTGCTTCTATAGCCACTGTGTCGCAGTTCGCATCACGCTGTCCACCGTGTTTGCGCCAGAAACAACTTAGTGCCGACGAAGCATAGTTTCTGCCAGAACAGGGTTGTGCATGTGACGAAAGTGACTCAATTTCTAGCTAAGTTTTAGTCAGTTCATCTAGGGTGCGCCAATGTTCAGTTCCGAAAGTATTCGCGTCGACTACGCTACCAAGGTCAAGACGCCCGTTCGGCATGTCGAGTCGTTCGGAGACAAAAGCATTTCGTCCGCACGTCCGCTTGGCGGCCGGACCAAGCGCGCTGTTGATATCGCACTGGTGCTGGTCGCGCTTCCGTTGCTGGGGCTGCTGATGCTGGGCTTGGCGCTGCTGATCAAGCGTTCGGACAACGGGCCACTGCTCTATGGGCACCGCCGCGTCGGCTTTCAGGGCCGTGAGTTCAAGTGCTGGAAATTCCGCACGATGGTGGTCGATGGCGACGCGGTGCTGGAAAAGCACTTCCAGAAGCACCCGGCCGACCGGATCATCTGGAACATGCAGCGCAAGCTGACCAACGATCCGCGAATCACGCCGATCGGTGCTGTCCTGCGCAAGCTGAGCCTGGATGAGCTGCCGCAGCTGCTGAACGTCCTCAGCGGCGAGATGAGCCTTGTCGGCCCCCGCCCCGTGGTCGAGGACGAGCTGGCCTACTATGGCACCACGGCCCGCTACTATCTCTCGGCCCGGCCGGGCCTGACGGGCCTGTGGCAGGTCAGCGGCCGCAGCGACACGACCTATGCCGAGCGTGTCCGCCTGGACCGCCGCTATGTCTCGCGGTGGGGTCACTGGCGCGACCTGCAGATCCTGGCCAAGACGGTCCCGGCGCTGCTGAGCTCTCGCGGGGCGCACTGATCGCCGCAGGCTGGACCGAACGGATAGGGATGGGCGGCAGAACGCTGCGATGGGACGGACGCGTGATGCTGTGGCACCTGGCGTCGCGGTTCAGCCTGATCGTGGCGCGGTCTCTTCAGTCGACGGGATGAAACCGCATGACTCGGCTGCCGTCCTGGGGGTCGATCAAGGCGCTGGCTCGGACGCCGAACACACGGGCCAGGATATCGGGGTTCAGCACCTCTGGCGGCGGGCCGAGCGCCTGAAGGCGGCCGTCCTGCAGCACCGCAAGCCGGTCGCATCGCATTGCGTGGTTGAGGTCGTGCAGGGCGATCACGGTCGTGACGCGCAGGCAGCCGACCAGATCGAGGATCGACAGCTGGTGCCGGATGTCTAGGTGATTCGTCGGCTCGTCCAGCAGCAGGATCTGCGGATCCTGGGCCAGCGCGCGGGCGAGGTGGGCGCGCTGGCGCTCTCCTCCTGACAAGGTCGACCAGTCGCGCAAGGCAAGGTGCGTCAGATCCACGTGCCTCAGCGCATGGGCCACCTGGGCATCGTCCTGCGCGGACCAGGGGCTCAGGGCGTCCAGCCAGGGGGTCCTGCCCAAAGCCACGGCGTCGCGGACGGTGATGCGGTCCGTGGTCTCGGCGCTCTGGGCGACCAGCGCGATCCGGCGCGCGATCTCGCGTTGCGACAGGTCGGCCATGGGGCGCCCGCCCAGGATCACGCGGCCCCGATCCGGGCGCACGAGCCCCGCCAGCAGCCGCATCAGCGTCGACTTCCCCGAGCCATTGGGCCCGACAAGGCCCAGCACCTCGCCCTTGGCGACCGTCAGGCTGATATCGTCCAGCAGGGTGCGGCCACGGACCCGGCGCCGCACGTCACAGACCCGGAGGATCATGCCGCCGACCTCGCGCGGACCAGGATCACGGCGAAGGCTGGGGCGCCAACAAGGGCGGTCACGACGCCGATGGGCAGGGTCTGGCCGGGCACCAGCATCCGCGCGATCACGTCGGCCGCGATCAGGAAGACCATGCCGATCAGTGCAGACGCCGGCACCAGGCGCGCGTGCCGGCTGCCGACCAGAAGCCGCGCGGCATGCGGCACCACCAGACCGACGAACCCGATGGCACCGGTGATCGACACCATCGCGGCCGTCGCCGCCGCCGTGGCCAGGATCAGCACCGCCTGCACCCGCCGCACCGGCACGCCGAGAGAGGCCGCCGATTCGCTGCCGAAGGTGAAGGCGTCCAGCGACCGGACGTGCCAGAACGCCGCAATAAGGGCGGTCGCCACGGCAGCGACCGCCAGCACGACGTCGTCCCACCGGACGCCGGAAAGATTGCCCAGCAGCCAGAACATGATTCCGCGGGCCTGCTCGGCACTGGCGGACCGGGCGATGATGAAGCTGGTCAGGGCGTTGAACAGCTGCGACCCCGCAATGCCCGCCAGCACGATCTGCGCCGCCCCCCGCGCGGTCGGGCCCCCGCCCGACAGCCGGGCCAGTCCCGTGACCATTCCGAACGCGGCCATGGCGCCCAGCAGCGCACCCGCCGACATCGGCAGGAACGCGCCGCCGATCCCGGCCACTGCCACAAGGACCGCCCCCGTGGACGCCCCTGCCGAAATGCCCAGCAGATAGGGGTCGGCCAGCGCATTGCGCAGCAGGGTCTGCAGGACGAGCCCCGAGATCGCCAGCCCCGCGCCGCAAGCCCCGGCGACCAACGCGCGGGGAAGGCGATAGGACCAGACGATGCCCTGCTCGATCGGATCGATGGGATAGCCTGCGTCCCACAGCTGGTTGGCGAGGGCCCGAAGGACAGTGCCCAGGGCAATGGGGGTTTCCCCCATCGCCGTGCCGGCCAGCGGCGCGGCCAGGATCAGCAGCGGCACCCACCACCACATGGCAAGCCTTGGGCGCGGCCGGACCATGACACCGGCGTCCGTCGTCATTCAGCCAGTCCCTCCATGCCCTGTGCCAGATGCTCCAGCCCGTCGATCAGGCGGATGCTGGCATGCATTGCCTCGGCATCCAGAATCACGATGCGGTTTTCCCTCACGGCGGTCATCTGGCTGGTCACCGGGTCCGACTTCAGGAAAATCAGCTTCTCGTCGACATCGTCGGCCGGAAACCGGCGGCGGTCCATGCGGGCGATCACCAGGACGGACGGGTCGGCGCGGGCGATCGTCTCCCACCCCACGGTCGGCCATTCCTCGTCAGAGGTGACGACGTTGCGCAGGCCCAACCGCTGCAGCATCCAGGCGGGGATGCCCATGCCGCCCGCCATGTAAGGGTCAAGCTCAAGATCCGCGGACGAAAACCAGACCGCCGCGGATGCATCGGCAAGATCCATGTCCCCGGCCCGTTCGACGACGGCAGCCTCGCGCGCCTGCAGATCGGCGATCAGCGCATCACCTGCCTCCTGCGCGTCCATCACCTGGGCTATGTGATCGATCCCGTCCCACAGGGTCTGAATGTCGAAGGGCGCCAGTCGTGTCCCGTCCGAGCCCACCAGGTTGTCCTTGCCCTGGCAGTCGGCAGGCATGACATAAGCCGGGATACCCAGGTCGGCGAACTGCTGCCGCGTCCCTACTGCGCCTTGTTCGCCGATCATCCATTCGAACACCGTCGGCACGAAGCCGGGGCGCTTGTTCACCACGGATTCGAAGCTTGGCGTGTTGTCGCTGATCCGCTCGACCTTCGCATCTTGCGCGGCGAAGCGCGGCAGGACGGCGTTGAACCACAGCGCGGTGCCCGCCATGCGGTCGGCCTGGCCCAGTGCATAGAGGATCTCGGTCGTGGCCTGCCCGATCGACACCACGTTGTCGGGTCGTGCCGGAAAGGTCAGAGCGTGTCCGCAATTGTCGATGGTCAGGGGGTATTCTGTCGGCGCGGCCATGGCGGCGGGTGCAGACGCCAGAACCACCAGCGCGGTCAGGGAAAATCTTGTCATCATGTCGTCCTTCATCATGCGAAGGACGGGGCTGAAGAAGGCGCATCGACAACGGATGGGCGGCACCCATCGGCCTCGTGGTATCCGGCGGTCAGGCTTGGCGGTCGCCACGTATCGGCACATGCGGTCTTTCTCCGGGGCACCCCGCCCGGGTTGGCTTCGGTGACGATGGCAGGTCTCCTGACTTGCGGATCATGGCCTTCCCCGCCTTCCCGGCGCAGGTGCGCCAGTGGCATCATGGGGTCGGCTCACCGCTTACAGTTGCGGGGGCAGTCGCGGATTCGGCGCCTGTTGGCTACTCCTCACCGCGTTCTCTTTTCACCCGGTCGGAGCCTTGGCCGACACGGGAACCATCGGCCACAGCGATGCCCGCAAACCGGACCAAGGTCAACTTCGAAGAATCCCCTTCTGGTCATGTCGACCGGGGCAGGGGGCAGAGGTTTGCCGACCCGCGCAAGTTGGGATAAGGTGCCGTCCTTTCGCCGGCGCCGATGCGGCTTCGGGTCAGGTCACATGGGTGATGCTTGAAACAGGACTGTGCGAATGACGGGGTTGCCGGAGCCGCCAGGCTCTCGGTCGCGCCGATGATGGATTGGACGGACCGCAACTGTCGCCGGTTCCACCGGCTGATGTCGCGCCGGACCCTGCTCTATACCGAGATGGTGACGGCGCTGGCGGTCATCCATGGCGACCGGCCGCGCCTTCTGGACTTTCACGCAGATGAGCATCCGCTGGCGCTTCAGCTGGGCGGCTCCGACCCGGCCGAGCTGCGCGAGGCGACGCGGATCGCCGCCGACTGGGGATATGACGAGATCAACCTGAACTGCGGTTGCCCCAGCGACCGGGTTCAGTCCGGGGCCTTCGGTGCGGTGCTGATGAAAAGCCCCCAGGTCGTCGCCGACTGCGTTGACGCGATGCAGGCCGTCAGCCCGGTCGAAATCACCGTCAAGTGCCGCATCGGCGTCGACGACCAGCAGCCCAAGGAGGTTCTGCCCCAGTTCATCGAGGCGATGCGTCAGGCCGGCATCCGCCGCATGGCCATCCATGCCCGCAAGGCCTGGCTGCAGGGCCTGAACCCGAAGGAGAACCGAGAGATCCCGCCTTTGGACTATCCGCTGGTCCACGCGATGAAGGCGCAGTTTCCGGACATGCACCTGTCGGTGAACGGCGGCATCCCTGACCTTGAGGAGGCGCGCGGCCACCTGGCGGTCATGGACGGCGCGATGATCGGACGCGCCGCCTATCACGAGCCGTGGAACATCCTCGGTTCGGCCGACGGCCTTTGGGGGGAACGGCCACCCTTCGACGATCCGCTGGACGTGGCGCGGGCGATGCGGACGGTGATTGCCGACCACCTGGATCACGGCGGGCGGCTGCACCAGTTCACGCGCCACATGCTGGGCCTGTTCCACGGCCGCCCCGGCGCCCGCGGCTGGAGACGTACCCTGTCCGAGGGTGCCCCGAAGGGCGGGATCGAGGTCTATGACGCCGCGCTCGGGCAGGTGGCGCAGCCGGCCTGAGGTCAGCGAGCGGCTTTTTCGGCCAGCTTGGCCTTGTCCCATAGCCGGTCCATTTCAGCCAGATCGCTGTCGTGGGGGCTGCGGCCCTCGGCGGCAAGCGTGGATTCGATCGACTGAAATCGGCGCGTGAACTTGGCGTTGGCGCGGCGCAGGGCCAGTTCGGGGTCGATCTTCAGATGACGCGCCAGGTTCGCCATCACGAACATCAGGTCGCCGAACTCTTCCTCCAACGCATCTGGGCCCAACTCGTCCCGCGCCTCGACCAGCTCGGCCGTCTCTTCCGAGATCTTGGCCAGCACATCCTCGGGGCCCGGCCAGTCGAAGCCGACGCGTGCGGCACGGTTCTGCAGCTTGACCGCCCGCGTCAGCGCCGGCAGCCCCAAAGCCACCCCGTCCAGCGTGCCGCGTTCGGCCTTGCCCGCACGCTCGACCGCCTTGATCGCTTCCCAGTCCTTCACCTGCTGCTCGGCCGACTTGTCGCGCGATTCGTCGCCGAAGACATGCGGATGGCGGAAGATCAGCTTGTCGCTGATGGCCGCCGCGCAGTCGGCGAAGTCGAACATCCCCGCCTCGTGCGCGATCTGCGCCTGGAACACCACCTGCAACAGAAGATCGCCCAGCTCTCCGGGAAGTTCGTCCCAGGCCTCGCGTTGGATCGCGTCCTCGACCTCGTGGGCCTCCTCGATCGTGTAGGGGGCGATGGTGGCGAAGGTCTGCTCGACGTCCCAGGGGCAGCCCGTCTGGGGGTCGCGAAGCGCCGCCATGATGCCCAGAAGGCGCGTGATCTCGGCTGAGGGGTCGCGTGTGTCGGCCATTGCAATTCCCTTGCGGACGCTGAAGATGCCCCTTCCGACTGCCACAGCGAAAGGTCCAAGTCCACATGCCCGTCCTGAACCGCATCGCGGATTTCGCCGATGACATGACCGCGTGGCGGCGCCACCTTCACCGGCATCCCGAACTGGGCTTCGACTGCCACCAGACCGCCGCCTTCGTCGTCCAGCGCCTGCGCGACTTCGGCGTGGACGAGATCCACGAGGGGATCGGCCGGACCGGCGTCGTGGGGATCATCCGGGGGCAGGGTGACGGTCCGACGATCGGCCTTCGCGCCGACATGGACGCGCTGCCGATGGACGAGGTGACGGGGGCAGAATGGGCGTCCACCGTGCCGGGGCGGATGCATGCCTGCGGACATGACGGCCACACGACGATGCTGCTGGGCGCGGCGCGATACCTGGCCGAGACGCGCAACTTCGCGGGTCGCGTCGCGCTGATCTTCCAGCCCGCCGAGGAGGCCGGCGGCGGTGGCGAGGCGATGGTGCGGGACGGCCTGATGGACCGCTTCGGGATCACCCGCGTCTTCGCCATGCACAACAATCCGGGCCAGGATGCGGGCAGCTTCCGCACCACGCCGGGACCCATCATGGCCGCCGTCGACACGTTCGAGATCCATGTGAAGGGGCGCGGCGGACATGGGGCGCTGCCGCACCTGACCGCCGATCCGGTCGTTGCGGCGGTGGGCGTCGTCAGCGCGATCCAGACCATCTCCAGCCGCAACCACCACGCGCTGGAGGACTTGGCGCTGTCGGTGACGCAGATCCACACGGGCAGCGCCGACAACATCGTCCCTGACACCGCCTATATCTGCGGCACGGTCCGGACCTTCGCGCCGCAGGTGCGCGACATGGTCCGGCGCCGCATGACGCAGATTTGCGAGGGACAGGCCGCGGCCTATGACGTGCAGATCGCGCTGGACTATCAGCAGGGCTATCCCGCCACCGTCAACGACCCCGCAGAGGCCGCCTTCGCGGTCGAGGTCGCCCGCGAAATCGCCGGCGAGGCGAATGTCGCCCCCGACGGCGGGCGCGAGATGGGCGCCGAGGACTTCAGCTATCTGCTGAACGCGCGTCCGGGCTGCTATCTGTTCCTGGGGCAGGGCGACGGGCCGGGCGTCCACAATCCGACCTACGACTTCAACGACGAGATCGCTCCAGTCGGCGCCAGCTTCTTCGCGCGGCTGGTGGAACGCGCGCAGCCGGTCTGAGCGGCAAGCGCCTTCAGGCGCGAGCAGGGTTTGCCTGCCTCTCGGCCCGCTTGCGACGGGGCGCCACCGCGATCACGAAGCCGTCACGGCACTTGTGGGGGCGTCGGGGGGCGCTTTCTTGCCAAGGGCCAGCGGCGCGGATAGGTTGCGCGCCAATCCTGACGCGGCCAAGGGGCCGTGCCACCTGACCGAAAGGACCATCGATGTTCGTGACCCCCGCCTATGCCCAGGCCGCCGGCGGCGCCGGTGCGGGCGCTGCCTTCGCGCAGTTCATCCCGCTGATCCTGATTTTCGCGATCATGTACTTCCTGATGATCCGCCCGCAGCAAAAGCGCCTCAAGCAGCACCGCGCCATGGTCGAGGCGGTCAAGAAGGGCGATCAGGTGGTCACGCAAGGTGGCATCCTGGGCAAGGTCGCCGCCGTCCGCGACGACGAACTGGAAGTCGAGATCGCTCAGGGCGTCCGCGTCCGCGTGATCCGCAGCACCCTGGCCCAGGTGGTCAACAAGACCGAACCGGTCGCCGCCAACAAGTGAAAGGCGTAAGCCACCATGCTGCAGATTGACCGCTGGAAGCGCATCCTGATCATCGGGATCTGCCTTCTGGGCCTGCTCTATGCGCTGCCCAATGCCTTCTATTCGCGGGTCGAGGCGCATAACGACGCCGTCGCCCGGATCGAGGCGACTGGCGTCGAGACACCCGAACTGGCGGCGGCCCGTGACGGCTGGCCATCCTGGATGCCCAACAGCCTGGTCAATCTGGGCCTGGACCTGCGCGGCGGCGCCCATCTTCTGGGCGAGGTGCAGGTCGAGCAGGTCTACAAGGCCCGCATGGATTCGCTCTGGCCGGAACTGCGTCGCGCCCTGGCGGCCGAGCGCGAGACGGTCGGCGCCATCCGCCGCGTGCCAAGCCCCGAAGGCACCCTGGCGATCGAGATCGGCAACCCAGACCAGATGGCCCGCGCGGTGGAAATCGTCCGCGGTTTTTCCAACCCCGTCACCACCCTGACCGGGGCCGGCCAGCAGTCGCTGGCGATCCAGGCGCAGGGCGGGACCCTGACCATCCAGCTGTCCGACGCCGAAAAGGCCGTTACTGACGACCGTACCATCCAGCAGTCGCTGGAGATCGTGCGCCGCCGCGTCGACGAGGTCGGCACCCGCGAACCCACGATCATGCGCCAGGGCGAGGATCGCATCCTGATCCAAGTCCCCGGCATCGGTTCGGCCAGCGAGCTGAAGGAGCTGATCGGCACCACTGCGCAGCTGACCTTCAACCCGGTCGTTGGATCGACCGGCGATGCCGATGCGCAGCCGGGTCTGGGCCAGACCATCGCACCGTCGGTGGATCAGGAAGGCCTCTACTATATCCTGGAAGACAGCCCCGTCGTCACCGGCGAGGACTTGGTCGACGCCATGCCAGCGACCGACGAGAACGGCCTGCCCTCGGTCAACTTCCGCTTCAACCCGACCGGCGCGCGCGCCTTCGGGGCCTATACCTCGGCCAATATCGGCCAGCCCTTCGCGATCGTCCTGGACAACGAGGTGATCTCGGCCCCGGTCATCCGGTCCGCGATCACGACGGGATCGGGCCAGATCTCGGGCTCGATGGACTTCGATCAGGCGAACCGTCTGGCGGTCCTTCTGCGCGCTGGCGCCCTGCCGGCCGAGATGACTTTCCTGGAAGAACGCACCGTCGGCCCGGAACTGGGGCAGGACAGCGTCGATGCGGGCAAGGTCGCGGCCGCCGTGGGCTTCGTCGCCGTTGTCGCGCTGATGATCCTGTCCTACGGCCGATTCGGCATCTTCGCGACCGTGGCGCTGGCCTTCAACATGCTGCTTCTGTTCGCGGTGCTGTCGATCATCGGCGCGACGCTGACGCTGCCCGGCATCGCGGGAATCGTGCTGACCATCGGCATGGCGGTTGACGCCAACGTGCTGGTCTTCGAGCGCATCCGAGAGGAGCTGAAGACCGCCCGCGGCCCCGCCCGCGCGATCGAGCTTGGTTATGAGAAGGCCATGTCGGCCATCGTCGACGCCAATATCACCACGCTGATCATTGCGGCGATCCTGTTCGTGCTGGGGTCCGGCCCGGTCAAGGGGTTCGCCGTCACGCTGACCATCGGCATCGTGACCTCGGTCTTCACCGCGCTGTTCCTGACGCGGCTGATCACCGTCATCTGGTTCGAACGCGCCCGCCCGAAAGAGATCGAGGTCTGACATGGCATTCCGTCTGAAACTCGTCCCCGACGAGACCCGGATCGACTTCTTCCGCTGGCAGTTCCTGACCTTCGGGATCTCGACCCTGCTGGCGGTGGCATCGATCGTGGTGCTGTTCCTGAACGGGCTGAACTTTGGCATCGACTTCCGCGGCGGCACGACGATCCGCACGGAGTCGGTGCAGCCCGTCGATGTCGGCGCCTATCGCAGCGCGCTGCAACCACTGAACCTGGGCGATGTCGCCATCACCGAGGTCTTCGATCCGACCTTCGGACCCGAACAGAACGTCGCCCAGGTCCGCATCAGCGCCCAGGACGGGGCAGAGGCCGTGACGCCCGATACCATCGCCGCCGTGGAAAGCGCGCTGCAGGGGGTCGATCCGTCGATCACCTTCCCGTCCGTCGAATCAGTAGGGCCGAAGGTTTCGGGCGAACTGGTGCAGACGGCAATCTATGCCGTGCTGGCGTCGCTTGTCGCGATCTCGATCTATATCTGGCTGCGGTTCGAATGGCAGTTCGCGATGGGCGCCATCGTGTCGCTGGTCCATGATGTGCTGATCACGATGGGGGTCTTCGCGCTGTTCCAGATCCGCTTCGACCTGACGACGATCGCGGCCCTGCTGACCATCGTCGGCTATTCGATCAACGACACCGTCGTCGTCTTCGACCGGCTTCGGGAAAACCTGATCAAGTACAAGACCCGCCCGCTGCGCGACCTGATGAACCTGTCGGTGAACGAGACGCTGTCGCGGACCGTGATGACCTCGGGCACAACGCTGGTGGCGCTGATCGCGCTTCTCGTGCTGGGTGGCGACGTGATCCGCGGCTTCGTCTTCGCAATCACCTTCGGCATCCTGATCGGTACCTATTCTTCGATCTACGTGGCCAAGAACGTCGTTCTGTGGCTGGGCGTGCGCCGAGACTGGGGCAAGCCCGATCCCAAGGACCCCAAGACGCGCCGCAACGTGTCGCCCTTCGAGGGCGCCGAGGAGGTCTAGTGCTTGAGCCGACCGACTTCGAGGGGAAGAACGCCGTCGACAGCTATGGCCCCGGCTTCTTCCGCATTGCCGGCAAGGTCTTCCAGGGCGGCATCGTGGTCGAGGGTGATCGCATCCAACCATGGCAGGGGCTGGACGACCTTGACCCGCTACGGGCGCTGGAGGGTCGGGTCGACGTCCTGTTCCTGGGCCTCGGCGACCGGATCGGCTATGCCCCCCGGCCCCTGACCGAACTGCTGGAGGCGCTGGGTATCCGGGTCGAGGCGATGCCGTCGCCAACCGCGGCGCGGACCTACAACGTCACCCTGTCCGAAGGCCGCCGCGTCGCCTGCGCGCTGCTGCCACTGTGACGCTTCTGACCGTCGAGGGGCTGGCGGTGTCCCGCGGCGGTTTGCGCGCCGTCGAGGGCGTCGGCTTCACCCTTGATCCGGGGCAGGCGCTGATCCTGCGCGGGCCCAACGGCATCGGCAAGACGACGCTGCTGCGGACCATCGCCGGTCTTCAGCCGCCGGTCGAGGGGCGGATCGCCATTCCCGACGACGCCGTGGCCTACGCGGCCCATGCCGACGGGTTGAAGCCTGCCCTGACCGCGGCCGAGAACCTGCGCTTCTGGGCGCAGGTCTTCGGCGGCGACGGTGTGGCGGCCGCGCTGGCGGCGATGGACCTGCAGGCGCTGGCCGACCGTCCGGCTGCGGCACTGTCTGCGGGGCAGAAGCGGCGGCTGGGGCTGGCGCGCCTGCTGGTGACCGGGCGGCCGCTCTGGGTGCTGGACGAACCGACGGTGTCGCTCGACGCGGCTTCGGTCGCGCGGTTTGCAGACGTGATCCGCGACCACCTGGTGCAGGGGGGCGCAGCGCTGATTGCCACTCATATCGACCTTGGCCTGGCCGAGGCGCGGGTGCTGGACCTGACGCCCTTCCGCGCCCGACCCGGCCGCACGTCCCGCCCCTCGGGCTTCAACGAGGCGTTTGCATGATCGCGCTGCTGATCCGCGACCTGCGGTTGGCGACCAGGGCGGGGGGCGGCTTTGGCTTGGGCGTCGCGTTCTTCCTGATTCTTTCGGCGCTGGTGCCCTTCGGCATCGGGCCCGACCGCGCGGCGCTGGCCCCGGTCGCGCCGGGCATTCTGTGGGTGGGCGCGCTGTTGGCCTGCCTTCTCTCGCTGGACCGCATCTTTGCGCTGGATCACGAGGACGGCAGCCTGGATCTGCTGGCGACTGCGCCCCTGCCGCTGGAAGGCACGGTCGCCGTCAAGGCGCTGGCGCATTGGATCACGACGGGCCTGCCGCTGATCCTGGCCGCGCCGATCTTCGGCGTGCTGCTGCAACTGCCGCCTGTGGCTATGCCCTGGCTGGTCCTGTCGCTGCTGCTGGGCACGCCGGCGCTGTCGATGCTGGGGGCCTTCGGTGCCGCGATCACCGTGGGCCTGCGCCGCGGGGGGCTGCTTTTGTCGCTGCTGGTTCTGCCGCTCTATATCCCCACACTGATCTTCGGGGCCGAGGTGACGCGCCGGGGGGCCGAGGGCGCGGCCGTCCAGACGCCGCTGGTCTTCCTGGCCGGCATCACGCTGGCGGTGGCGGCGCTGATCCCTTTCGCCGCCGCGGCCGCGCTGCGGATCAATCTGCGGTGAAGCCCTTGAGAAGGCGCGGCAAGCGCGGGTAGGAGGAAGAATGTCGATCTGGGAATACGCCAACCCGACCAAGTTCATGCGCACGACCGACGGGCTTCTGCCCTGGCTGGTCGCAGGCGCGGCCGTATGCTGCGTGGGCGGCCTGGTCTGGGGCTTCCTGACGCCCGAGGATTTCCGCCAGGGATCGACGGTCAAGATCGTGTTCCTGCACGTCCCCGCCGCCATGATGGCGATCAACATCTGGGTGATGATGCTGGTCGCGTCCCTCATCTGGATCATCCGCCGCCATCATGTCAGCGCGCTGGCCGCCAAGGCCGCCGCGCCCATCGGTGCCGTGATGACGCTGATCGCGCTCGCGACGGGGGCGATCTGGGGCCAGCCGATGTGGGGCACCTGGTGGGAATGGGACCCGCGGCTGACCTCGTTCCTGATCCTGTTCCTGTTCTACGTCGGCTATGTCGCCCTCTGGTCGTCGGTCGAGGACCCGGACAGCGCTGCCGACCTGACGGGGGTCCTGTGCCTCGTCGGATCAGTCTTCGCGCTTCTATCGCGCTATGCGGTGCTGTTCTGGAACCAGGGGCTGCACCAGGGCGCCTCGCTGTCCGTCGCGCCCGGTGAACGGATGAGCGCGGTCTATCGCTATCCCCTCTATCTCTCGATGCTGGGGTTCATGCTGCTGTTCCTGGCGCTGGTCCTGATCCGGACCCGGACCGAGATCCGCAGGCGGCGTCTGGCCGCCCTCCAGGCACGGGAGATGCGCGCATGATCGACCTTGGCAAATACGCCGCCACTGTCTGGCTGGCCTATGGTGTAGGGCTGGCCCTGCTGGCGGGGCTGATCTGGCAGACCGTCGCCGCCAACGCCCGCGCCCGCCGGGCCCTGCAAGAGCATGAGAAGAATGGCTAAGCTGTCACCCCTAATGATCCTGCCGCCGGTGGTCTTCGCGGCCCTTGCGGCGACCTTCCTCTGGGGGATGAACCGCGACGATCCGGGCAAGCTGCCGTCCACGATGATCGGGCGGCAGGCACCCGCCGTTCCGCAGACCACCCTGCCGGGCAAGACCCAGCTGACGGATGCGATGCTGCGGGAACCGGGCGTCAAGCTGGTGAACTTCTGGGCCAGCTGGTGCCCGCCCTGCCGGGCTGAACACCCCACGCTGACGGCCCTTTCCGAACAGCTGCCGGTCTATGGTATCGACCTGAAGGACCCCGAGGCCAACGCGCTGTCCTTCCTGGCCGAGGACGGCGACCCATTCGCGGCACTGGCCACCGATCCGCGCGGGCGCACGGCGATCGACTGGGGCGTCACCGCCCCGCCCGAAACCTTCATCGTGAACGGCAATGGTGAAATCCTCTATCGCCACGCAGGGCCGCTGATCCGTGAGGATTACGAAAACCGGTTCCTGCCCGAACTGGAACGGGCACTGGCGGCCGAGGACTGATCCTCAGGGTTGCACGACAGGCAAGCCGGGGTCAGACTGACTTCATCATGAACAGATGAGGTCAGCCGATGACACGGACAGGACTTGCACTGGCGCTGCTTCTGGGCAGCGCGACTTTCGCATCCGCACAGCAGGCCGCCGACGCCTTGGCGCCCGAGGGCGCATCGGGCGCCGACGTGACCACCGAAGGCTTTGGCGATCTCACGCAAGCAGCGCGGGATGCGCTGGCGGCCAAGGCCGACGGGCGGCCGGTCGCCGCGCAGAACTGGATGGTGGCGGCGGCGCATCCGCTGGCGGTCCAGGCCGGGGCGCGGGTGCTGGAACAGGGCGGCACCGCGGCCGATGCCATGGTCGCCGTGCAGGTGGTCCTGGGTCTGGTCGAGCCGCAGAGCTCGGGCCTGGGGGGCGGGGCGTTCCTTGTCTGGCACGACGGCGCCAGCGGCGAGATCACCACCCTGGACGGCCGCGAGACCGCGCCGATGGCGGCCACGCCGATCCTGTTCCTGGACGACAGTGGCGAGCCGCTGGAGTTCATGGAGGCGGTGGTCGGCGGACGCTCTGTCGGCACCCCCGGCACGCCCCGGCTGATGGAGGTCGCCCACCGCAAGTGGGGACGTGCCAACTGGGCGGGTCTTTTCGAGGACGGCATCCGATTGGCCGAGGAAGGGTTCACCGTCTCGCCCCGCCTGGCCGGGCTGGTCGCCGATGAGGGCGAGGCGCTGTCCCGCTATCCGGCGACGACCGACTATTTCTTTCCAGGCGGTGATCCGGTGGCGCAGGGCACGACCCTGACCAATCCTGCCTATGCCGAGACGCTGCGGATGCTGGCCGCCGATGGCGCCGATGTCTTCTATACCGGAGAGATCGCGCAGGACATTGTCGCGGCCGTCCGGGGGGCCGGGGACAATCCGGGCCTTCTGTCGCTGCAGGACCTGGCCGCCTATGACGTGGTCGAGCGTCCTGCCGTCTGCGTCGAATACCGCGATCACGATGTCTGCGGTATGGGGCCGCCCTCATCCGGCGGGCTGACGGTGGGGCAGATCCTGGGAATGCTGGGCGGCTATAATCTGGCATCGATGGGCGCGGAAAGCGCCGATGCCTGGAGGCTGATCGGCGACGCCTCGCGGCTGGCCTTCGCGGATCGCGGTCGCTACATGGCCGACAGCGACTATGTCCCGGTGCCGGTCCAGGGGTTGCTGGACCCGGCCTATCTGGCCGGGCGTGCGGAACTTCTGTCAGGCGACGACAGCCTGCCCGAGGTCAGCGCCGGCAACCCCGGCTGGAGCCACGCGATGCTGTGGGGCCAGGACAGCGCGCTGGAACTGCCTTCCACCACGCATATCTCGATCGTCGACAGCTATGGCAACGCCCTGTCGATGACCACGACCATCGAAAACGGCTTCGGGTCGCGCCTGATGGCGGCAGGGTTCCTGCTGAACAACGAGCTGACCGACTTCAGCTTCGAGACGCATGACGCGGGCGGCTGGCCCATTGCCAATGCGGTAGCGCCGGGCAAGCGGCCGCGGTCGTCGATGGCCCCGACCATCGTGCGCCGGGACGGGCAGCCGGTGATGGTCATCGGATCGCCGGGCGGCAGCCGGATCATCGGCTATGTCGCCAAGGCCATCGTCGCGCATCTGGATTGGGGCATGGACATCCAGCAGGCGGTTGCGACGCCAAACCTGGTGAACCGCTTCGGGACCATGGACGTCGAGGCAGGCCTTCCCGACGCGCTGACCGACGGCCTGACCGCGATGGGGTTCGAGGTGAATGAGACCGATCTGACCTCGGGGCTGCAGGGCATCGTGATCACACCCAAGGGGCTTCAGGGCGGGGCGGACCCCCGCCGCGAAGGCATCGCCATCGGCGGATGATCCTGGGTACGGCCGGTCGCTGTGATCGGCCGGCAATCCGGTTGGCAGCGCCGTGGCAACACCAGCCGTCAGCTTGAAGCTCGACTTCGCGGGCGGCAAGACGCGGCTGACCATTTCCATGCGTGGCCCCAGGTGGCCTGCTTGATTGCATGAACGATTTGCCAAGCCGCGTCCTCTGTCATGGCTCGGCTTGCCACGATCGCTTTGCGTATTTTGTGCGGCGTGGGTGGTCATCCCATGCATTGCGGCGGGCGAGAGACGCAGGACGGCGAAGGCCCCGGCGACGCGTGTCGCCGGGGCCTTCGCCGTGTTCCAGACCTGCGACGCGTCATGCGCCGCAGGGGAGGTGTTCAGTGGCAGGCCAGTCAGGCCGCGGCCAGGTTGCGCAGCACATAGTGCAGCACGCCGCCGTTCTTGAGATAGTCGATCTCGACCTCGGTATCGACGCGGGCGCGCAGCTGGATCTCTTTCGCAGTGCCGTCGGCATAGGTGATCGTGCAGGGCACCATCGACAGCGGCTTGAAGTCGCCCGAAAGGCCGTCGATCGAGATGACCTCGTCGCCCGTCAGGTTCAGCGACTTGCGGTTGTCGCCGTTCGTGAACTCGAACGGGATGACGCCCATGCCGACCAGGTTCGACCGGTGGATCCGCTCGAAGCTCTCGGCGATGACCGCCTTGACGCCCAGCAGGTTCGTGCCCTTGGCCGCCCAGTCGCGGCTGGAGCCCGCGCCGTATTCGATGCCGCCGATGATGACCAGGGGGGTATCCTGATCGGCATACTGCATGGCGGCGTCGAAGATCGCCTCCTGTTCGCCGTTGGGGCCCTTGGTATAGCCGCCCTCGACCCCGTCCAGCATCTCGTTCTTGATGCGGATGTTGGCGAAGGTGCCACGCATCATGACTTCGTGGTTGCCGCGGCGCGAGCCGTAGCTGTTGAAATCACGCGGCGCGACCTGACGCTCGGTCAGGTACTGACCTGCCGGGGTCGTCGGCTTGAAGCTGCCCGCCGGGCTGATGTGGTCGGTGGTGATCATGTCGCCCAGAAGCGCCAGAATGCGGGCGCCCTTGACGTCATCAATCGTTCCCGGCTGCTGCGACATGCCCTGGAAGTAGGGCGGGTTCTGGATGTAGGTCGAGGATGCCGGCCAGTCATAGGTCTCGCTGTCGGTGATCTCGACGCCCTGCCAGCGCTCGTCGCCCTTGAAGACGTCGGCATATTTCGCCTGGAACATCTCTCGGGTGACGACGCTGTCGACCAGGTCCGACACCTCTTTCGAGGTCGGCCAGACGTCCTTCAGGAACACGTCCTGACCGTCGCGGCCCTTGCCCAAGGGCTCGGTCGTCAGGTCGATGTTCATGTCGCCGGCCAGCGCATAGGCCACCACCAGCGGGGGCGAGGCGAGATAGTTCGCGCGCACGTCCGGAGAGATTCGGCCCTCGAAGTTGCGGTTGCCCGACAGGACGGACACGGCGACAAGGTCGTTGTCGTTGATCGCCTTCGAGATCTCGGGCTGCAGCGGGCCCGAGTTGCCGATGCAGGTCGTGCAGCCGTAGCCTACGAGGTTGAAGCCGATCGCGTCCAGATCGTCCTGCAGCCCGGCGGCCTCGAGGTACTCCGACACGACCTGCGAGCCCGGCGCCAGCGAGGTCTTGACCCAAGGCTTGCGGTTCAGACCCAGTTCGCGGGCCTTGCGGGCGACGAGGCCCGCGGCGATCAGCACATAGGGGTTCGACGTGTTGGTGCAGGAGGTGATCGAGGCGATCACGACCGAACCGTCGCGCAGGCGATAGTCCTGCCCCTCGACCGCGGCCTCGGTCATGTGCTTGTCCCGGCCGGGGATCTGCTGGGGTGCCGGGTCGGGCGAGCCTGCTTCCTCGGTCATCTCGGATTTTTCCTGCGCCGGAACCGAAGGCGCCTTGCGCAGGCCCTTGATGTAGTCGCTGAAGGTCTGCGCCGCCTCGGTCAGGGCGACGTGGTCCTGCGGGCGCTTGGGACCCGAGATGGCAGGCACGACCGTCGACTGATCCAGTTCCAGCGTCGAGGAATAAACCGGCGCATAGTCGGCGGTGCGCCAGAAGCCGTTTTCCTTGGCATAGGCCTCGACCAGGGCGATGCGATCCTCGTCCCGGCCGGTCTGGCGCAGATAGCGCAGCGTCTCGTCGTCGATCGGGAAGAAGCCGCAGGTGGCGCCGTATTCGGGGGCCATGTTGGCGATCGTCGCGCGGTCGGCCAGCGGCATGTTGTCCAGCCCCTCGCCGTAGAATTCGACGAACTTGCCGACGACGCCGTGCTTGCGCAGCATCTGCGTGACCTTGAGCACGAGGTCGGTGGCGGTCACGCCCTCGGTCAGGGCGCCGGTGACCTTGAAGCCCACGACCTCGGGGATCAGCATCGAGATCGGCTGGCCCAGCATCGCGGCCTCGGCCTCGATCCCGCCGACGCCCCAGCCGAGGACAGCAAGCCCGTTGACCATGGTCGTGTGGCTGTCGGTGCCGACCAGCGTGTCGGGATAGGCGACGGTCTTGCCGTTCTGGTCGGTGTCGGTCCAGACGGTCTGGGCCAGGTATTCAAGGTTCACCTGGTGGCAGATGCCGGTGCCGGGCGGGACGACGCGGAAGTTGTTGAACGCCTTCTGGCCCCATTTCAGGAACGTGTAACGCTCCATGTTGCGCTCGTATTCCAGCTCGACGTTCTTCTGGAAGGCGCGGGGGGTGCCGAACTCGTCGATCATGACCGAGTGGTCGATGACCAGGTCGACCGGGTTCAGCGGGTTGATCTTCTGCGCGTCGCCGCCAAGCGCCTTGATGCCGTCGCGCATCGCGGCCAGGTCCACGACCGCGGGAACGCCGGTGAAGTCCTGCATCAGCACGCGGGCCGGGCGATAGGCGATCTCGCGCGGGTTCTTGCCGCCGAGCGTCGCCCATTCGGCGAAGGCCTTGATGTCGTCCAGCGACACGGTGTGGCCGCCATCCTCGAACCGGAGCATGTTCTCCAGCACGACCTTCAGCGCGGCGGGCAGTTTCGAGAAGTCGCCAAGCCCCGCGTCCGAGGCGGCGGCGATCGAGTAGTAGTCGACGCTGGCCGTGCCCGCGCTGAGCGTGCGGCGCGTCTTGGCGGTGTCGGTTCCGGTCTGGATGGGCATCAGGGCCTCCCTGTCTGCAAGAATGGATGGGTCGGGCATGCGTGCCCCTGCTTTGCCCCATTGGAGGCAGGTGCGCAAGGGCGGCACGGTCGGTTTGTATGCAATCGCATACCATGTCCGCGGCTGTTGCTCAAGCGGCACTGGGGGATGAAGTGAAGGAAGGTTGACGAAGCGTTGATTTGTCCTTTCCCCGGCCGCGGGTCTATGACCTTGCCGGTGAAACGTGACGGGGATCGAAGCATGGCCGCCTGGCCGAAAACTGGGCTTCTGCGGGACGCGGCGGGCGTGCTTGCGGCGGCGCTGACGTCGGTGGCGCTGCTGACGGCCCCCGCCGCCGCACAAGATGTAGCCGACCAGGCGCCGCTGATCCTGGCGCCGGACGATGCCGCGCGAATGGCGCCCTCGGCTTCGGGGCTGGTCGAATCCGGCGGGGTGAACAGCTTTGCCGCCACGGATGCCGCGCCCCCCTTCAGCGACGGCCTGCCTTCGGCGTCCCTTCCGGTGGTGGTCGAGCTCTTCACATCTCAGGGATGTTCGTCCTGCCCGCCCGCGGATGCCATGCTGACACTGCTGGCGACCAAGGAGGACGTGCTGCCGCTGTCATTCCACGTCGACTACTGGGATTATCTCGGCTGGGCCGACAGCTTTGCCCGCCCCGAGTTCAGCGAACGCCAGCACGACTATGCCAGCGCCGTGGGTGAGCGAACGGTCTACACCCCGCAGATGATCGTCGACGGGCAGGACACCGCGGTCGCCCCCGGTCCGGCGCAGCTGATGGGGCTGATCGACGCGCATCGCTATGCGCCGGCGCTGGTCAGCATCCAGCGGGAACCCACCGACGAAGGCGAGACGATCGAGCTGATGCCGTTGTCCGACCTGGGCGGCAAGGTCGAGATCGTGCTGGTCCGCTATGCGCCAAGCCGCGAGGTTCGCGTCAAGGCAGGCGAAAATCGGGGTCGGGTCGTCACCTACAGCAATGTCGTGCTGTCGCTTGAACATCTGGCGCTCTGGGACGGCACCGCGCCGCTGCGCCTGGCCGTGCGGGCCGAACATGTCGCCAATGCGCGCTTTCCCGAAGATACCCGGCATGCGCTGCTGGTCCAGCAGATGCGCGGTGAGGATGACAGCCTCGGACAGATCCTGACGGCGATCCGATTGGACTGACGTGCCCGCCCTTGCACAGACGGTCGCCAGAGGCGACATGTCAACCGACAGGCGCCGTCAGCGCCGATGTTGAAACCGCCCCCCGCGGGGCGCCGCGACAGGAAGGCCGCCCGATGGACAAAACGAAACCTTGGATCAAGCCGGTTCTGGAATTCGGGCCGCTGATCCTGTTCTTCGCGGTCTTCATGCTGTTCCGCGGGCAGGAGGTCACGGTCTGGGGTGAAGCCTACAGCGGCTTCATCTTCGCGACGCTGGTCTTCATCCCGGCACTGCTGGTCAGCACGCTGATCCAGTGGTGGCTGTCGGGCAGGCTGGCGCCGATGCAGGTGGCGACGCTGGTTCTGGTGATCGTGTTCGGCGGCATGTCGGTCTGGCTGAACGACCCGCGCTTCTTCAAGCTGAAGCCCACGATCATCTATGTCCTCTTCGCGGCGATCCTGGGGGCCAGCCTGGTGCTGCGACGCAACTGGCTGGGCGCGGTCCTGGGCGAGGCGCTGCCGCTGGACCTTGAGGGCTGGCGCAAGCTGACGCTGCGGATGGCGCTGTTCTTCCTGCTGCTTGCCGTCGCGAACGAGGTCATCTGGCGCAACCTGTCGGACACCACCTGGGTCTATTTCAAAACCTTCGGCCTGCCTGTCCTGCTGTTCCTGTTCCTGCTGGGGAACGCTGGCCTCTACCGCGCGCATGCCCTCCCCGAAAAGGCGGCCGAGGACGACGCGGCCTGACCAGCATCAGGCGCGAGCTCCGGCAAGTGAGGGCCCGACCAGCAGGCGCGACCAGCGCGGTTGCGGGCGGCCCGGCAGGTGGTGGCGCAGAAACCCCAACGGCAGCGCCCACGGGTGGCACAGCGCCGCGCGATAGAAATCGAACAGGCCCTGCCGCAGGTAGGGCGTCCAGTGCGACATCCGCCGGACGCCCCGGTCGGTCGGAAACCCCAGATCCGCCAGCGCGTCTAGCGTTGCCCGATCGTCGATTTGCAGGTCGATCCAGTTCCCGCGCGGTCGCCCCAGCCCGTTCCCGACCGCACGGAGGCGGCCCCGCGCCAACAACTGTTCCAGCGCGAAGTCGAAGATGTCGTTTTCGCGCGCGGTGACGTTCAGGACCTCGGCCTGGGTTCCGGCAGGCCGGGACAGGACTTCGCCGGCGGCGGTCTGGAACTCTGCGGCGTTCAGCAGGATCACGCGGCCGACGCTTCCCGCCTCGGCCGCGGCCGTCGCCTGCAGGGCCACCCGCCCGCCAAGCGAATGGCCGATCAGCCCTACCGGGCGTCCCGCCCGGTCCGCCAGCTGTGACACAAGGTGGCCTAGGTCGGTCCCCACCTCGGCGGCCCGGTCATAGACGGTGCGCAGCCGCCCCCGCGCGTCCCAGCCGAGGGCGATCGCCAGGCCCTCGTCCTCTTGCCCGGTGAAGCCGAGCGCGCGCGGCCATGAGGGGGCATGCGGCACCCCGATAGGGGACAGGATGTGGCGATGGGGGTCGTGGGCTGGCACGTGCGGCGAGAAGCGATAGCCGTGCAACATGACGATGACCGGCGCGCCAGGGGGCAGGGCGCCTGCGGCGGCCAGTACCGCCCGGGGAACGTTGGATCCGGCATTGACCTGCATCACCGCCATCGAACGCCTCCGCCTTGGTCCCTTCGCGCCTCGGTTAGGGCAATGCTGCGACAGCGGCATGAAGAAACCGTTAAGTCTGCGTGACGCGCAACGGCCATGCGATCGGGGCGGCAGGCGGCCGGATTTCGCTGCATCGGGCCGCAGGTCGTTTTCGCCATTGAATTTTCCCCGTCTTGGCCGCTATGGTGGTGGTCATGTGCGGGGCTTCTCAACCAGAAGTTGCCTCGTGCCGACAGTTTCGCAGCGAGGCACCTCTGATCCCGGCCAGACAGGCGGTAGGTCACATGCCACGCGGAAAAGCCGCCCCTTGATCGCGCCACCGCTTACGGGAACGCGCAGGAGGCGAAACGGACAGCGGCCCGGCCGGCCTTCCGGCTCCGGGTCATTCTAAGGAACAGACGCGATGACGCGCGCTTTGGACGGCAGACTTCGGATCAGGTGGGGCCAAGGCGCCACCGGTCCGGACGTCTTCGTCGGTGACGCGCCCGCGTCCACATCATACCGCAGGCTTGGACCGGGGGCGCCGCTGGCGCCGCCCGGCCGCGGGCTGCGCGAAAGACATCACAATGGCAATGAAAATGCTGATCGATGCCACCCATGCCGAGGAAACTCGGGTGGTCGTGGTCGACGGAACCAAGGTCGAGGAATTTGATTTCGAGACCGTCAACAAGCGCCAGCTGTCGGGGAACATCTACCTCGCCAAGGTGACGCGGGTCGAACCCTCGCTTCAGGCGGCCTTCGTGGATTACGGCGGAAACCGCCACGGTTTCCTGGCCTTCGCCGAAATTCATCCGGATTATTACCAGATCCCTGCGGCCGACCGCGAGGCCCTGATGGCCGAGGAGCGTGCCCATGCCGAGGCCCAGGAGGCCGAGGAGGAAAGCGGATCCCGCCGGCGCAAACCTCGTGCAGAAGAGGCCGACAGCGGCGACGACTCCGTGTCGGACGATGAAAACGGCCCCGCCGACGCCAGCGACAAGGACGACGAGATCGAATCCGTCGCCGAGGAGGACGTGGCCGAGGAGGTCCGTCCGGCCCGCAAGCCGCGCGCCCGCCGCTACAAGATCCAGGAGGTGATCAAGGTCCGGCAGATCATGCTGGTCCAGGTCGTCAAGGAGGAACGCGGCAACAAGGGTGCCGCGCTGACCACCTATCTGTCGCTGCCGGGTCGCTATTGCGTGCTGATGCCCAACACGGCGCGCGGCGGCGGGATCAGCCGCAAGATCACCAACGCGGCCGACCGCAAGAAGCTGAAGGACATCGCGTCCGAACTGGACGTGCCGCGTGGCGCCGGCCTGATCATCCGCACCGCCGGCAGCCAGCGCACCCGGACCGAGATCCGCCGCGACTACGAATACCTGCTGCGCCTGTGGGAACAGATCCGCGACCTGACCTTCAAATCGATCGCGCCCGCGCCGATCTACGAGGAAGGCGACCTGATCAAGCGCAACATCCGCGACCTTTATTCCAAGGACATCGACGAAGTCCTGGTCGAGGGCGAGCGCGGGTATCGCGTGGCCAAGGACTTCATGAAGATGATCATGCCGTCCCACGCAAAAAGCGTCGTGCATTATCAGGACCAGATGCCGCTGTTCGCGCGCTTCCAGGTGGAAAGCTATCTGGCGGGCATGTTCAACCCGGTCGTGCAGCTGAAATCCGGCGGCTATATCGTCATCGGCGTAACCGAGGCGCTGGTCGCCATCGACGTGAACTCGGGCCGGGCCACCAAGGAGGGCTCGATCGAGGAGACGGCGCTCAAAACCAACCTCGAGGCCGCCGACGAGGTCGCCCGCCAGTTGCGCCTGCGGGATCTGGCCGGCCTGATCGTGATCGACTTCATCGACATGGACGAGCGCAAGAACAACGCCGCGGTCGAGAAGCGCATCAAGGACAAGCTGAAATCCGACCGGGCGCGCATCCAGATCGGCCGCATCTCGGGCTTTGGCCTGATGGAGATGTCGCGCCAGCGCCTGCGCCCAGGCATGCTGGAATCGACCACTCAGCCCTGCGCGCATTGCCACGGCACCGGCCTGATCCGCAGCGATGACAGCCTGGCGCTGACCATCCTGCGCGCGATCGAGGAGGAAGGCACCCGCAAGCGCAGCCGCGAGGTTCTGGTCAAGGCGCCTATCGCCGTCGCGAACTTCCTGATGAACGCCAAGCGTGAACATGTCGCCGGGATCGAACTGCGCTATGGCATGTCGGTCCGGGTCGAGGCGGACCCGGCGCTGGTGTCGCCTGACTATGCCATCGAGAAGTTCAAGACCGCGACCCGCGTCGTGCCCGAACCCTCGCAAGTACCGCTTGGCGTCAACGCGGACCTGATGGCCAGCATCGACGACGAGGAAGACGATCTGGACATTGCCGAGGTCGAGGTCGAGGACGAGGCGCCCGCCGTGGCCGAGACCGCTTCAGACGGCGATGCGCCGGATCAAGAGGCGGCGACGTCGGCGGATGACGGTGACGAGGGTGGCCGTTCGCGCCGCCGTCGGCGCCGGCGGCGGAGGAAGTCCAGCGACCGCCCCGAAAGCGATGCGGAAGCGAGCGGCGACGAGACGTCTGGTGACGAAGGTCAGGAGGCCACCGCTGACGCGCCGGCCGAGGCAGCGCCGGCCGAGGATGCCCCGACGGGGCGCACGCGCAGTCGGACGCGGTCCCGGTCGCGCTCTCGCAAGCCGGTCGAGGCAGAGCCGCTGCCCGACGCCGTCGATCTTGCCGAGACTGCCGAGGACGCCCGCGCCGAGGCGCTGCCCGAACTGAGCCTGATGGCCGCTGATGCCGTACCGACCGCTGAAACGGTCGCCGAGGCCTTGGTCGAGACTGCGGCCGAACCGCTGCAGGCGGACCGGGCGCCCAAGCCCGAATCGGCTGCAGAGGCAGTGCTGCCCGAGGAAGCCCCCGTTCAAGAGCCGGCTGAAGAAGCCGCGCCGACGAAATCTGCCGCCGACGACGCACGGCAGCAGCCGACCCTCGTGACGCCGGCCGAGCCGGCCAACCAGCCCGAGCCCGCCACGACCGAACAACCCAAGCGCCGCGGCTGGTGGTCGGGACGCTGAGGTCATCACGATGGGGGCGCGACGCGAAGGTCGCGCCCCTTTCGATTCTGGCCCGACCCACGAAGGCGTGACGGTTTGGCCCCTGTCCTCGGCGGCGCATCGCGCTAAGCTGCGCGCCATGCTGGGAATCGAACTCGCCACCGCCGCATTTCTGCCCGCCGCTTTTGTCGCGCTGCTGGCGGGGATCCTGTCCTTCCTCTCCCCCTGCGTGCTACCCATCGTGCCGCCCTATCTGGCCTACATGACCGGGGTCGGCGTCAGTGGGCTGAAGGCACGCGAACGCAGCGCGGTGCTGCCGGCGGCGTTCTTCGTCCTTGGCCTTTCGACGGTCTTTCTCGTGATGGGCTTCGCCGCCTCGGCGTTGGGGCGGGCGTTCCTGCAGTATCAGGACATCCTGGCGCGTGTGGCGGGCGTCATGGTCGTCGTGATGGGCCTGCACTTCCTGCATATCATACGCATCCCGTTCCTCGACCATGAGGCGCGGGTGGATGCCGGCCGCCAGGACGGCGGGGCGTTCGGAGCCTATGTGCTGGGGCTGGCCTTCGCCTTCGGCTGGACGCCCTGCATCGGACCGCAACTGGGGATGATCCTGTCGCTGGCGGCCGCCGGAGGAGAACTGTCGCGAGGCACTGCGCTGTTGGCAGTCTACGCTTTGGGGCTGGGCATCCCGTTCCTGCTGGCCGCGCTGTTCATCGACCGCGCCATCGGCCTGATGAACCGCATCAAGCCCTACCTGAAGCTGATCGAGCGGATCATGGGCGCGCTGCTGGTGATCGTAGGGGTCATGCTTCTGACGGGAGCGTTCTCGGCCTTCAGCTTCTGGCTTCTCGAGGCGTTTCCCGGGCTTGCCCTTCTGGGCTGAGCTTGGCGCAACCCAAGGTCGCAGGATCCTGTAACTATTCACTTGTCGCTGCGGGGTCAGCGCCATTCCACAGTAGCGCAACGGTGCTTTTCGCGCTATGATTGGCGCCAGACCCGGAAAAACCGGGCAAGGCAGAGGCAGTGACGGCGGTATTCCCATGACCGAGATGGTCTTCGGCACGACGCCCGTGCGGGCGGGCGACCCGATTCTTCCACGCTGGTGGCGGACCTTGGACAAATGGGCTCTGGCCTGTGTCGTGGGGCTGTTCGCCGTCGGATTGCTACTGGGGTTGGCCGCCTCGGTCCCCCTGGCGGAAAAGAACAACCTGCCGCGGTTCTACTATGTCCAGCGGCAAGCGGTGTTCGGAGGGATGGCGCTGGTCGTCATGCTGGTCATCTCGATGATGTCACCCCGGCAGATCCGCCGTATCGGCGTCCTGGGCTTCGTGATTGCCTTCGTGGCGATCCTGGCCCTGCCGGTCATCGGTACGGATTTCGGCAAGGGGGCGACGCGCTGGCTGTCACTGGGGTTCGTGTCGGTTCAGCCGTCCGAGTTCCTCAAGCCCGGTTTCGTGGCGCTCTGCGCCTGGTTCATGGCCGCCAGCCAGGAGGTCGGCGGCCCGCCGGGCAGGCTCTATTCCTTCTTTGCGGCCATGATCATCGTCCTGCTGCTGGCCCTGCAGCCGGACTTCGGGCAGGCGTCGCTGGTCCTGTTTTCCTGGCTGGTGATGTATTTCGTCGCCGGATCGCCGGTCGTCCTGATGGTCGGCGTGGCCGGGCTTGCGGGCGCGGGCGGGTTCTTCGCCTATAATATGTCCGAGCATTTCGCCCGCAGGATCAACAGTTTCCTCTCGTCCGAAATCGACGCCAACACGCAGATCTATTTCGCGACCAACGCCATCCAAGAGGGCCGCTTCTTCGGCGTTGGCGTGGGCGAGGGGCAGGTGAAGTGGTCGCTGCCAGACGCGCATACCGACTTCATCATCGCCGTCGCGGCCGAGGAATACGGGCTGGTGATGGTGCTGCTGATCATCCTCCTCTATGGCACCATCGTCACTCGGTCGCTGCTGCGCTTGCTGAAGGAGCGCGACCCCTTCGCGCGTATCGCCGGGACGGGCCTTGCCTGCGCTTTCGGCGTGCAGGCGCTGATCAACATGGGCGTCGCCGTGCGCTTGCTGCCCGCGAAGGGGATGACGCTGCCCTTCGTCAGCTATGGCGGGTCGTCCGTGATCGCTTCGGGGATCGCGGTCGGCATGCTGCTGGCGCTGACGCGGACGCGTCCGCAGGGCGAGTTTGCCGAAATCCTTCGCCGGGGCCGCTGATGTCGGCGCCCCTTGCCCTGATTGCCGCCGGGGGAACCGGCGGGCACATGTTCCCGGCCCAGGCCCTGGCCGAGCTGCTTTTGTCCGAAGGCTGGCGGGTGAAGCTGTCGACCGACGAGCGCGGCGCGCGCTATGCTGGCGGCTTCCCCCAGGCGGTCGAGCGGCAGGTCGTCTCATCGGCCACGACCGCGCGCGGGGGGCTGGGGGGCAAGCTGGCCGCGCCGTTCCGGATCGGGTCGGGCGTGCTGTCGGCGCGAAGGGCCTTCCGGCGCGACCGGCCGGCCGTGGTGATCGGCTTCGGCGGCTACCCCACCATCCCAGCCCTGTCGGCGGCATGGACGATGGGCCTGCCGCGGATGATCCACGAACAGAACGGCGTCATGGGGCGGGTCAACCGGATCTTCGCGCCGCGGGTGCAGCGGGTCGCCTGCGGCACCTGGCCCACCGATCTGCCAGATGACGTGCCAGGCATCCATACCGGAAACCCCGTGCGCGGTGCGGTGCTAGACCGCTCGGGCCATCCCTATGCCGCACCGTCGGACGGTCCGCTGCACCTTCTGGTGATCGGCGGCAGCCAAGGCGCGCGGGTGCTGTCCGACGTCGTGCCCGCAGCGATCACCGCGCTGCCCTCGGATCTGCGCCAGCGGCTGCGGGTCAGCCACCAGGCGCGGACCGAGGATGGCCAGCGCGTCACCCGCGCCTATGCCGATGCCGGCATCGAGGCCGAGGTGCAGCCCTTCTTCACCGACGTACCAGATCGCCTGTCCAGGTCGCAGCTGGTCATCAGCCGGTCTGGCGCCTCGTCGCTGGCCGACATCACCGTGATCGGCCGCCCCGCGATCCTGATTCCCTTCGCCGCGGCGACGGGCGATCATCAGACCGCCAACGCTCAGGCCTTGGCCGAGGCTGGCGCGGCCCTGGTCCATCCGGAATCGGTGCTTGACGCCGACAGCCTCGCGCGCGACATCCGCGCGATCCTGACCGACCCTGCGCAAGCCACGGCCATGGCCGAAGCCGCGCTGACCCTCGCCCGCCCCGATGCGGCGCGGCGCCTATACGACCTCGTCGAGGAGATTGTGCGATGAACGCAGCGACGAAACTGCCCGGAGAGCTGGGCCCGATCCACTTCGTGGGCATCGGCGGGATCGGCATGTCCGGCATTGCCGAGGTGCTGCTGACCCTGGGCTATCGCGTGCAGGGCAGCGACCTGAAGCGGTCCAAGATCACCGATCGGCTGGAGACCCTTGGCGCCACCGTCTTCGAGGGCCAGCGGGCCGAGAGTATCGACGGCGCGGGCGTCATCGTGATCTCGACCGCGATCAAGAAGGGCAACCCCGAGCTTGAGGAGGCGCGCCGCCGCGGCCTTCCCGTCGTCCGCCGCGCCGAGATGCTGGCCGAGCTGATGCGCATGAAATCGAACATCGCCATCGCGGGCACCCACGGCAAGACGACCACCACCACGATGGTTGCGACGCTTCTGGACGCCGGCGGGCTGGACCCGACGGTGATCAACGGCGGCGTCATCCATGCCTATGGGTCGAATGCGCGGGCCGGCGCCGGCGAATGGATGGTGGTCGAGGCGGACGAATCCGACGGCAGCTTCAACCGCCTGCCAGCCGACATCGCCATCGTCACCAACATCGACCCCGAGCATATGGAGCATTGGGGCAGCTTCGACGCGCTGCGCCAGGGGTTCTACAACTTCGCCTCGGGCATTCCGTTCTATGGCCTGGCCGTCTGCTGCACCGACCACCCCGAGGTGCAGTCCCTGGTCGGCAAGCTGACTGACCGCCGCGTCGTGACCTTCGGCTTCAATGCCCAGGCCGATGTGCGGGCGATGAACCTTCGCTATGAACGCGGCATCGCGCATTTCGACATCGCACTGCAGGGCGAGGGTCCCGAAGACAATGGCGACCTTCGCATGATCGAGGGCTGCACGCTGCCAATGCCGGGCGACCACAACGTGTCGAACTGCCTGGCTGCGGTCGCCGTGGCGCGGCACCTGGGCATCAAGATGTCCGAGATCCGCGAGGCGCTGGCCAAGTTCGGCGGCGTCGGGCGTCGCTTCACCCGCGTGGGCGAGGTGGGAGGCGTGACCATCATCGACGATTACGGCCACCATCCTGTCGAGATTGCGGCCGTGCTGAAGGCCGCGCGGCAGGCCAGCAGCGGCCGGGTGATCGCGGTTCACCAGCCGCACCGCTACTCGCGTCTGTCGGGCCTGTTCGACGACTTCTGCACCTGCTTCAACGAGGCCGACGTGGTGGCCATCGCCGATGTCTATTCGGCCGGGGAGGATCCGATCCCCGGCGCATCGCGCGACGACCTGGTCGCCGGGCTGATCGCCCACGGCCACCGCCATGCCCGCGCGATCCTCTCGGAGGAAGATCTGGAGCGTCTTGTGCGTGAACAGGCACGGCCCGGAGACATGGTCGTCTGCCTGGGGGCGGGCACGATCTCGGCCTGGGCCAATTCGTTGCCGGCGCGCCTGCAAGGTCGCGCCGCGTGATCGCGCTGCCGTCGCCGCCGATGGCGGCACTTTTGCTGACCGGGCTGTGGCTGTGTCTGGCGCTTCTTGTGCCAAGCCTGCCGCGGCGCTGGCATTCCGGGGTGCGCTGGACGCTGGTTGTCTTGGGGGTGCCGACAGTGGGCTGGCTGACGCTTCTATGGGGCCCCGGGGTCGGCGTGGCGGGTTTCGTGCTGGGCCTTTGGGCGCTTCTGGGCCGCCAGGCGCGGCGGCGCGCCGTATCGGTCGTCGCCCCGCCGGGACCGCAGAGCGAAGGGCCGGCGTGAACCCTTGGCTGATCGCGGCGCTGTGCCTGGGCGGCGCGGGCCTCATCGCCTGGGGCGCGGTGCGGCTGCGCCTGCGCTGGCCGCTGCTGGTGTTGGCGGGCCTGCTGGCCGCCATTTCGCTCCAGCTGTTCCTGGCCGCACAGGGGCGGGACGGCTTTCACGACTTGGCCGCGCTGGTCGCGCAGGCCTTCACCATTCTTCCCGGACTTGGCGGCGTGGCCCTGGGCCTGGCGCTGGCGGCGTTCCAGGGACGTCGCGTGCCTTGGCGCGATCCCGTCGGGTGCATCACGATCGCCGCGCTGGTGCTGGCGGCGGGATCGACTGCCGCGACCTTCCTGATCTGAGGGCCGCGGTTGACGCCACGGGGGCGGCTGGCTAGGACCACGCGCATGAGCTTGGATCTTCCGACCCCCCGTGGCACCCTGACCGCCGATCGCCCGCTTGACAGCCTGACCTGGCTGCGCGTCGGCGGGCCTGCCGATTGGCTGTTCCAACCCGCAGACGCCGAGGATCTGGCCGCTTTCCTGACCGCGCTTGATCCCGCGGTGCCGGTCTTTCCGATGGGGGTGGGCAGCAACCTGATCGTGCGGGACGGGGGTATTCGCGGCGTGGTCATCCGCCTGGGCCGCGCCTTCAACGGGGTCGAGATCGATGACTGCGTCGTGACTGCGGGGGCGGCCGCGTTGGATGCGCAGGTCGCGCGCCGCGCCGCCGATGCGGGCCTGGACCTGACTTTCCTGCGCACTATCCCCGGCAGCATCGGCGGTGCAGTCCGGATGAACGCGGGCTGCTATGGCAGCTATGTCGCCGATCATCTGATCGACGCGCGGGCGGTCACCCGCGACGGGCGCGAAGTGGTGCTGACGGCAAGGGACCTGGCCTTCGGCTATCGCCACGCCCAGGTCCCGGACGGCTGGGTGATCACCCAGGCGAGGTTCCGCGCCGAACCTGCCGATCCAGACGCGCTGCATGCCAAGATGGTCGACCAGATGGCGCGGCGCGATGCCAGCCAGCCGACGCGCGAACGCAGTGCCGGGTCGACCTTCCGGAACCCGGCCGGGTTCAGCTCGACCGGGCAGGCGGATGATACGCACGACCTGAAGGCCTGGTCGCTGATCGACCGGGCCGGGTTGCGCGGCCACAGCTGGGGCGGGGCGCAGATGTCGGAAAAGCATCCGAACTTTCTTCTGAACGTCGGTGGAGCCACTGCGGCCGAACTGGAAGCCTTGGGCGAGCTGGTGCGCCGGCGGGTGCTGGAAGACAGCGGCCACGACCTTCAGTGGGAGGTCGTCCGCATCGGCGATTTCGCCGAGGAACCCTGAGCGATTCACCTCTTGTTAACGAAAATGCGCTTTTGTGCCATGCGCTTTGGCTGTAACGTGGCAGCCATGGCGCAACCGTGAATGGTGGCGCAAGACAGGTAAAGTCCGGATCAACCGGGCAACAAGGGGCGGAATCGTGGCGGGCAGGTCGAGCAGGACAGCCCACTCGGTCGCTGTTCTGATGGGCGGACCCTCGGCCGAGCGCGAGGTGTCGTTGTCGTCGGGGCGCGAATGCGCGGCTGCGCTGCGGGTGGCAGGTTATCAGGTGACAGAGATCGAGCTGGGTCAGGCTCGGGGGGACGAGATCGTCCGGCGGCTGGCCGAGGCTGATCCCGACGTCGTCTTCAACGCGCTGCATGGTCGGTGGGGCGAAGACGGCTGCGTCCAGGGCCTTTTGGACTGGCTGGACATTCCCTACACCCATTCCGGCGTTCTCGCCTCGGCCCTGGCCATGGACAAGAGCCGGGCGAAGGACGCCTTCCGCGGCGCCGGCCTTCCCGTGGTCGAAAGCGTGATCGCCGACGCGGACGAGGTGCGCCGCCGGCACGTGATCCCGCCCCCCTACGTGGTCAAACCCAACGATGAGGGGTCGTCGGTGGGCGTCTATATCGTCCACGACGGCGCCAACCAGCCGCCGCAGCTGTCGGCCGACATGCCGGCGCGCGTGATGGTCGAGACCTATGCGCCGGGGCGCGAGCTGACGACGACGGTGATGGGCGACCGCGCCCTGGGCGTGACCGAGATCCTGACCGAAGGCTGGTACGACTATGCCGCCAAGTACAGCGTCGGCGGATCGCGGCACGTCATTCCCGCAGACGTTCCGCCTGCCATAGCCGACGCCTGCATGGACCTGGCGTGCCGCGCCCACAGGGCCCTCGGTTGCACGGGGCTGACCCGCACCGATTTCCGGTGGGACGACAGCCGCGGGCTGGACGGGCTGATCATCCTCGAGGTGAACACGCAGCCCGGCATGACGCCGACCTCTCTGGCGCCCGAACAGGCCGCGCATTCGGGCATCGACTTTCCGGCGCTGATGCGCTGGATGGTGGAGGATGCGCTGTGCCGGTCGTGATCGATCACCGCCCCGGCAAGCAGGTGACGCCCCAGCCGCGCCAGAGGCGTGACCCGGCCCCGTCGCGGCTGAAATACCGGCTGGAGCGGATGTGGCTGACGCCGCTTTATCGCCGCATCCTTCGGGTGGGCATCCCGGCCTTCGTGCTGGCCATGGTCGGCGGCCTTTGGCTCGCGGACGAGGATCGCCGCGCGCTTCTGCGCGACGGGCTGAACTCGGTCGTGCAGCAGGTCCAGAGCCGCGAGGAGTTCCAGGTCCGGACCATGGCGATCGAGGGGGCCTCTCCGGTCGTGGAGAAGGCCCTGCGCGCGATGCTGCCGGTGGACCTGCCGGCCTCGAGCTTCGATATCGACCTGGCGGCGCTGCGCCTGCAGGTGATGCAACTGGACGCGGTCGAGACCATCGACCTGCGGATCAAGCCCGGCGGCATCCTGTCCGCCCAAGTGGTCGAGCGTGAGCCCGCCATCCTCTGGCGCCACAGCCGCGGGATCGAGATCCTGGACGCCACCGGCCACCGCGTCGCCAGCGTCACCTCGCGCGAGGTGCGGCCGGAACTGCCGCTGATCTCGGGCGAAGGCGCCGATCTGGTCACCGAGGAGGCGCTGGCGCTGTTCGACGCGGCCGGTCCCATCCTTCCGCGGGTGCGGGGCCTGGTCCGCCGGGGTGAACGGCGGTGGGACCTGGTTCTGGATTTCGGACAACGGATCATGCTGCCCGAGAAGGGCGCCGTCGTCGCGCTGGAAGCCGCGATCGCGCTGCACCGGGCCGAAGACATGCTGGGGCGCGACATCATCTCGGTCGATCTGCGCGATCCGTCGCGCCCGGTCCTGCGGCTGGGGATCGACGCCAGAAACACGATTCGCGAAGCGCGCGGGCTGCCCCTGCTGGGGCCGGACGGCAACGTGCTGCCGGACAACGAAGGCTGAGGGGAGGGGGCGAATGGTCGAACTGTATCAGACGCAGCGGGCGATGCGGAACATCCGGCGGGCGGCGCTGCAGCGCGGCGTCATCGGCATCCTGGACATCGGCACTTCGAAAATCGCCTGTCTGGTGCTGCGCGTGGACAGCAACGGCACCTTCCGCGCGACGGACGGCGTCGGCCCCATGGCGGGGCAGGTGAACTTCCGGGTGATCGGCGCGGCCTCGACCCGGTCGCGGGGCATGCGCCGGGGTGAGATCGAGACGATGGCCGAAACCGAGCGCGCCATCCGCACCGTCGTTGCGGCCGCGCAGAAGGTCGCCGGCGTACGCATCGATCACGTCATCGCCTGCCTGTCCGGTGGGCGCCCGGCGTCCTATGGCCTTGCCGGAGAGATCACGCTGGCCTCGGGGCAGGTGGGGGAACATGACGTCGCCTCGGTCCTTGCGGCCTGCGAGACGCCGGATTTCGGCCGCGGGCGAGAGGTGCTGCACGCGCAGCCGGTGAATTTCGCCGTCGACAACCGCACCAGTCTGGCGGATCCGCGCGACCACCTGGGCAACAAGCTGTTCTGCGACATGCACGTTCTGACCGTGGACGGCGACGTGATCGGCAATCTCGTGCAGTGCATCCGCCGCTGCGATCTGGAACTGGCGGGCATCGCCTCTGCCCCCTACGCGTCGGCCCGCGCCAGCCTTGTCGAGGACGAGCAGGAATTGGGCGCGGCCTGCATCGACTTCGGCGGCGGCGGGACCGGCGTGTCGGTCTTCATCAAGAAGCACATGATCTTTTCCGATCACGTCCCGATCGGCGGCAACCTGATCACGCAAGACATCGCGCAGGGCCTGCGCGTCAGCCTGCCGGTGGCCGAGCGGCTGAAGACGCTGAACGGCGGGGTCGAGGCGACTGGCCGTGACGACCACGACATGATCGACGTGGGCTCGGACACCAGCGAGTGGGAGGCCGACCGCCGCCATGTCAGCCGCGCCGACGTCATCGGCATCATGCGCCCGCGGGTCGAGGAGATCCTGGAGAGTGCGCGCGAGGTGTTGGACGCCGCCGGCTTCGACTATATGCCCAGCCAGCAGATCGTGCTGACCGGCGGCGGAAGCCAGATCCCGGGTCTCGACGGGCTGGCGGCACGGATCCTGGGTCCCAACATCCGCTGCGGGCGGCCACTGCGGATCGACGGCCTGGCGCATCAGCTGACCGACCCCAGCTTTTCCAGCGCGGTCGGGCTGGCCCTGTTCGCCGCGCATCCGCAGGACGAATGGTGGGATTTCGAGATGCCCGCCGATCGCTATCCGGCGCGGAGCCTGCGTCGCGCCTACCGCTGGTTCAAGAACAACTGGTGAGCGAACGGGCAGTGGCTATGGCATGGTGAGGCTTGCCCCACCATATTCTGCGCATGTGGCAAGATACCGCCGAGAGGACGTTATCAGACCGCCAGATTTCGCGCGTTTTCTCAGTTTTTCGGGTGACGCAGTGATGCAGAATGGTTACGATCATCAATAAATATCGGGATTCGAGCGAGCAGCCGCACCCGTAACGAAGCAGCGAAAACAGGCGGACACCATGAACCTCAACCTGATGATGAATGACGAAGAAGAACTGAAGCCCCGCATCACCGTCTTCGGTGTCGGCGGTGCCGGTGGCAATGCCGTCAACAACATGATTCAGAAGCAGCTTGACGGTGTCGAGTTCGTGGTTGCCAACACCGATGCCCAGGCGCTCCAGCAGAGTCGCGCGACTGCCCGCATCCAGATGGGCCCGAAGGTGACCGAGGGTTTGGGTGCCGGCGCCAAGCCGACCATCGGCGCCAAGGCCGCCGAAGAGACGATCGAGGACATCGTCGATCACCTGATGGGCGCGCATATGTGCTTCATCACCGCAGGCATGGGCGGCGGCACCGGCACCGGCGCGGCCCCGATCATCGCGCAGGCCGCGCGCGAGATGGGAATCCTGACTGTCGGTGTCGTGACCAAGCCGTTCCAGTTCGAGGGGACCAAGCGGATGCGCCAGGCCGAGGAGGGCGTCGAGGCGCTCCAGAAGGTCGTGGACACGCTGATCATCATCCCGAACCAGAACCTGTTCCGCCTGGCGAACGAAAAGACCACCTTCACCGAGGCCTTCGCGCTGGCCGACGATGTCCTTTACCAGGGCGTCAAGGGCGTGACCGACCTGATGGTCCGTCCGGGCCTCATCAACCTCGACTTCGCCGACGTCCGCGCCGTCATGGACGAGATGGGCAAGGCGATGATGGGCACCGGCGAGGCTGCGGGCGACAACCGTGCGCAAGAAGCCGCCGAGCGTGCCATCGCCAACCCGCTGCTGGATGAAATCAGCCTGAACGGCGCCCGCGGTGTGCTGATCAACATCACCGGCGGCTATGACATGACCCTGTTCGAACTGGACGAGGCTGCCAACGTCATCCGCGACAAGGTCGACAGCGACGCGAACATCATCGTCGGCTCGACCCTCGACCCGGACATGGACGGCACCATCCGCGTGTCCGTCGTCGCGACAGGCATCGACGCTGCCGCCGCAGCGGCCGAGGTCCCCTCGCCTCGCCGCAGCATGGCGGCCCCGCTGACGCAGAACCCGTCGGTCGCCGCCGCCCCGGCGGTGCAGGACGAGGTGCCGGTGCCGCCGCGCCGCGTCGTCGCCTCCGCTGCCGAAACGCCGGCCCCGCAGGCCCCTGCCGCGCGTGGCGATGATGACATGCCGCAGCCGGCCTATCAGCCCAAGGAACAGTCGCGCCAGACGGCGGTGCGGATCGACGACGACGCGTCGGCCTTCGTGGCGCCCCGTGCGCCCCAAGGTGGCCGTCCTGGTCAGCCGACGCCCGAAGTCATGGACCGCCTGCGGCGTGCCGTCGACAACCACGGCCAGAACCAGCGCACCCCCCAGCCGCAGTCGCAACAGCCGGCGCAGGACACCCGTGCGAACAGCCGGATGAGCGGCCTGGGCCGCATGCTCGAGCGGATGGCCGGCCACGGCAGCGATCAGTCCGCGGGCCAGAAGCCGGCCGCCTCTTCGATCTCGGAGCGCGTGAACGAGCGGGTGGCGGTGCGCGCCCGCCAGCAAGACACTGATTTCGACGATCTGGCCAGCCCCGACAACGCCCGCGACAATGTCGAGATCCCGGCGTTCCTGCGCCGCCAGGCAAACTGACGTTCATCACGAAACCGCGCGTTTCGGACCGTTGGGGATCGGCTTGTCCGGTCCCCTTCTTCTTTGTCTTCATGACGTTGCGCCAGGTCATCTGGCACTAGCGGTCGGGGAGCGGGCGAATGTTTCACGCCGTTACAAAACGTTAATTGAATGCCCACGCAGGCAGGACTAGCTCCACTCTCAAGAAAGGCCCCCAGGGCCGCAGACAAGAGTCGGGGACACGCCGTCATGCAAGCAACGCTGAAAAACAAAATGACATTCACGGGCGTTGGGCTTCACTCGGGCGCCGCGGCGGTGCTGACGCTTCATCCGGCACCAGCGGGCCATGGCATCGTCTTTCGCCGCACCGATCTGACGCCTGCCGTCGACATTCCCGCGCTGTGGAACCAGGTCACGCCGTCGAAGCTGTGCACGCTGATGGACAACGGCGCCGGCGTCACGCTGTCCACGGTCGAGCATGTCATGGCCGCGCTGGCCGGAACCGGCATTCACAACGCGCTCGTGACGGTCGATGGACCCGAGGTGCCGATTCTCGACGGATCCTCGGCCCCCTTCGTTGCGGGGATCCTAAGGGTCGGCATCCGCCGCCAGGCGGCCCCCCTGCGCGCCATCCGCGTCCTGCGTCCGGTCGAGGTTCGCGAGGGAGAGGCTTTCGCGCGCCTGTCGCCTGCCGACCACCTTGAGATCGACTTCCAGATCGACTTCACCGACGCTGCCATCGGGCATCAGGAAAAGCGTCTCGACATGGCCAACGGCGCTTTCCTGCGGGAACTGGCCGACAGCCGGACATTCTGCCGCGCCGCCGATGTCGAGGCGATGCGCCGCAACGGTCTGGCCTTGGGCGGGACATTTCTGAACGCCGTCGTCTTCGACGGGGCCGAGGTCTTGTCGCCGGGCGGTCTGCGCCACGCAGACGAGGCCGTGCGCCACAAGATGCTGGATGCGACGGGCGATCTTGCACTGGCCGGGGCGCCGCTGCTGGCGCGTTATACGGGCTATCGCGCCGGTCACGCGATGACCAACCGGCTGCTGCGCGCTCTGTTCGCCGACCCGACCGCCTGGCGGTGGGAGCAGTGCACCCCCGAGCTTGAGGGTCGCCTTCCCGGCGCCGGCGTTGCGGATTACGCCTTGGCACGGGACCTGATGCAGGTGGCGTTCGCGGCCGAATAAGGCTGAGGCGCCCGCTGCAAAGCCATGCGGAATTCAACGGATTGCCATTTTGCGCCCCCTGATGTTCTGTGCTACCAGATGTCGGCGGCGAACCCGGACGGGTCCTGCGGACGACAAGGATCTTGGGGCAGGATGAAGATGGCGGGCGCGAAAACTTCGGCTTCGGTGATGGCTGCGGTGCTTGCCGGATTGATCCTGACCGGTTGCGGCGGTGACCGCGACCGGACGCAGCGAGAGAATTTGGACCAGTTCACCGCCGCCGAAATCTATCGCCGTGGCGAATACGAGCTGGAAAACAGCCGCAAGCCCGAGGACGCCGTCTTCTATTTCAGCGAGATCGAGCGCCTTTATCCCTATTCAGAATGGGCCAAGCGCGCGCTGATCATGCAGGCCTTCGGCAATCACAAAGCCGGCAACTATGAAGAAGCCCGCGCCGCGGCGCAGCGCTTTCTGGACACCTATCCGGGCGATGAGGATGCGGCCTATGCGCAGTATCTGCTGGCGCTGTCCTATTACGATCAGATCGACGACGTGGGCCGCGACCAGGGCTTGACCTTCCAGGCGCTGCAGGGGCTGCGCACGGTCATCGAGCAGTATCCCGATAGCGAATACGCCCGCAGTTCGATTCTCAAGTTCGACCTGGCCTTCGACCACCTGGCCGCAAAAGAGATGGAGATCGGCCGCTATTATCTCAAGCGCGGTCATTATGCCGCCGCGATCAACCGTTTCCGCGTCGTCGTCGAGGAGTTCCAGACGACCACCCAGACACCCGAGGCGCTGCTGCGGCTGGTCGAGGCCTATCTGGCGCTTGGGCTGACGGACGAGGCGCAGACGGCTGGCGCGATCCTCGGCTACAACTTCCAATCGTCGCCCTTCTACGAGGACGCCTTCCGCCAGCTGCGCGGTCGCGGCCTGTCGGCCGAGGTGCGCGGCGACAACTGGCTGGGCGACGTCTATCGACAGACGGTCGAGGGTCGCTGGCTGTAATGGACCAGCGCCGCGCCCCGGCGCTGCGGGCGCCCTCATGCTGAGATCGCTGGACATCCGCGACATGCTGCTGATCGACCGGCTGGAGTTGGCTTTCGGCCCCGGCCTGAACGTCCTGACCGGCGAGACTGGTGCCGGCAAGTCGATCCTGCTCGATTGCCTGGGCTTTGTGCTCGGCTGGCGCAGCCGCGCCGACCTTGTTCGGCAGGGGGCGTCGCAGGGCGAGGTGCAGGCCGTCTTCGACCTGCCTTCCGCCCATCCCGCGCGAGAGGTCTTGGCCGAGGCCGGGATCAGCATCGACGAGGACGAGCTGATCCTGCGGCGCGTGAACGGGCTGGACGGCCGCAAGACCGGCTGGGTGAACGATCGCCGCGTCTCGGGCGAGGTGCTGCGGCAGCTGTCCGAGACGCTGGTGGAATTGCACGGACAGCACGACGACCGTGGCCTTCTAAATCCGCGTGGCCACCGGTCGCTGCTGGATGCCTTCGGCGCGCTGGACCTGTCGCCTGTCAGGGGGGCATGGAACGCCCGGCGTCAGGCGGGGCGTGCGCTGGCGGATGCCGAGGCCGCACTGGCCGCCGCGCGGCAGGAAGAAGAATTTCTGCGCCATGCCGTCGCCGAACTGGACAAGCTGAGCCCCGAGCCGGGAGAGGAGCAGCGGTTGGACGTGGCCCGCCGCGCGATGCAGGGGGCCGAGCGGATTCGTGACGACGTGGCCCGCGCTCTGCAGATGCTGGGCGGTAACGGGGCTGAGGCCGCCATGGTCGATGCGGCGCGCTGGCTAGAGGGCGCGGCCGAGCAGGCCGAGGGCCGGCTGGAGGAGCCGCTGGCGGCCCTGTCGCGCGCTCTGGTCGAACTGGGCGAGGCGACGAAGGGCGTCGAGGACACGCTCTCGGCGCTTGACTTCGATCCCGCCGCCCTGGAGGCGACCGAGGAGCGGCTGTTCGCGTTGCGCGGCCTGGCCCGCAAGCATGGCGTGCTGCCGGATGACCTAGCCGATTTGGCCGGGGACTTGCGCCAGAGGCTGGGCCAGATCGACGCCGGAGAGGCCGAGATCGGCGCGCTGCGTGCGGCAGATCGTGCTGCCGCCGCGGCCTATGACAACGCGGCGGCGGCCTTGACCGAGGCGCGGCAAGAGGCTGCCCGTCGTCTGGATCTGGCGGTCACGGCGGAACTTGCGCCGCTGAAGATGGAACGTGCCGTCTTCGAAACGCGGGTCACTCCCGCCGAAGCCGGTCCTGACGGTGGTGATGCGGTCGCCTTCACCGTGGCCACCAACCCGGGTGCGCCGTCCGGTCCGCTGGACAAGATCGCCTCAGGGGGGGAACTGTCGCGGTTCCTGCTGGCGCTCAAGGTGTGCCTTGCGCGTGGGAACGATGCCCTGGTGATGATCTTCGACGAGATCGACCGCGGCGTCGGCGGTGCGACGGCCGACGCGGTCGGACGGCGCCTGCAGACGCTGGCATCCGATGCACAGGTTTTGGTGATCACGCATTCGCCGCAGGTTGCCGCCTTGGGCGAGGTTCATTTCCGCGTGTCGAAATCTGTGTCTGACGGAATAACGACATCGACGGTGGCACGGCTCTCCGACAGTGACCGTGTGGCCGAGATCGCCCGGATGCTGTCCGGCGACCGCGTCACCGGGGCTGCGACCGAAGCTGCGCGGGCGCTTCTGGACGGCTAGTCGAGGATCCGCGGAACTGGCCGCAGCACCGATTCGATTCGCTTGCTGGTGGGGTCAAGGCGCACGATATGGCCCGCAACAACGGCATAGGCGTCCCCCGCTGGCGGCGAGGACAGGCCGTAACGGCCGGGGCGTGTGATCATGTGGACCTGATGCTCGGACGCGATATCGCCGACCACAACAGTGGCATCCTGGCGCGTCAGGCACTGCTGGCCGCAAGTCGCGGCTGACAGGTGGTCCGGATAGCGGTCCTTGGGTGGTTCGGGGGCGAAAAAGGCCGCGACACCGACCATACCCCCGACCACCGCGGCGGAGAGAGGGTGCAGTGGCATCATGTCGTTCCTTTCCTTGTCATGTCGGTCAACACGGCTCTGGCACGACAGTTCCGCGATGAGTTCGTTGACACGTCAGTGTTGCATCTGCGGCAGCTGTCGCAGGACCGAGAGGACCTTCCCCGACTGGTCGTCGATCCGCACCAGATAGCCGCCAACGATGGCGTAGCGGTGTCCTGCGGGGCTAACTCCCAAGCCATAGCTCCCAGGCACGGCGATGGGCGTCACCAGCTCCTGCCGGGGAACGTCACCGATGAGGGGCGCGGCGGCAATGGTACTTTCCTGCGCCTGCGCAGGGTGGGGCAGCAGCGGCTCATGCAGGACCATGGCCACAACCGCCGCCAGCGCCGCTGAGGCCAGTGAGACCGCTGTCACAAGGCGCGGCAAACGCATCAACTCTGCTCCGTCGAGAGTGGATCTTGAACCCATGAACCACATGCCGGGTTAACGGTTCCCTGACAAGCTGGCGGAAAGGACGGGCGTCAGCCGTTCCGCTGCACAAACCTGGGCAGCATGGCAGAAAAGTCACGCCCGCGGCCGTCCTCGCGTTCGACGAACTCTTCGTAAAGGTTGCGGGCCAAGGACCCCATGGGCGTATCCGCGCCCGCCGATCCGGCCGCCTGCTGGGCCAGGTTCAGGTCCTTCAGCATCAGTTCGGCGGCGAAGCCGGGGCGATAGTCATTGTCGGCGGGGCTTTGCGGGCCGATCCCCGGTGCCGGGCAATAGGCGTTCATCGTCCAGCTGTATCCCGAACTGGTCGAGACGACGTCGAACATCTTCTGCCGATCCAGACCCAGCTTGTCGGCCATGGCGAAGGCCTCGCAAGTGGCGATCATGGTGACACCCAGGATCATGTTGTTGCAGATCTTGGCGGCCTGGCCCGCGCCGCTGTCGCCGCAATGGACGGCCTTCTGGCCCATGATCCCGAAGAGCGGCTCGACCGCCGCGAAATCCTCGGGCCGGCCGCCGACCATGAAGGTGAGCGTCCCGGCTTGGGCGCCGCCGATCCCGCCCGAAACCGGGGCATCCAGCGCGCCCAGCCCCGCGGCAAGCGCCGCCTCGGCGACGGCGCGGGCGCTGTCCACGTCGACAGTCGAGCAGTCGCAGAGGACCGCGCCAGCGCGCATCGCCGGAATGATGTGGTCGGCCACGGCGCGCAGGATCTGGCCGTTCGGAAGCATGGTGATCACCACGTCGGCATCGCGCGCCGCCTCCGCGGCCGAGGTTGCGGGGCTGATGCCCTCCGGCTCGGGCGCGGCGGTGTCGAAGCCCGTCACCTGATGTCCGGCTTTCGCCAGGTTGCTTGCCATGGGCGCACCCATGTTGCCCAGTCCGATGAACCCGATCTTCATTCCGTTTCCTCCCAACCCAGGTCGTCATCCGGCAGCGGCGCCAGCATGGCCCGCACCTTGTCGTCGGTCCCCGCGGCCGCCCAGTTGGGGCTGCGGTCCTTGTCGATGATCTGCGCGCGGACTCCTTCAAGGAAATCGCTGTCAGCCGTGGCGCGGGCGGTGAAGCGATACTCTCGCGCCAGCGACTGCTGGATGCGGCGGTCGCCACGCGCCGCGCGCACCATTGCCAGACCCGCCGCCATAGACAGCGGCGAATTGCGCCGCAACGCCCCCAGATCATCGCCATCGGGCAACGACTGCATAATCTGCGCCATGTCGTGTCCGCCAAATGTCGAAAGATCCCGGTTGGCCAGCGCCGAGGCCGGGGCAGGGTGGCCGGTCAGGCAATCGGTGTCGCCTGTGCGCTGCAATTCATCGATCAGGGTGGGCCATTCCGTCTCGGGGATGTAGAGGTCGGCGAAGCCTGCGTGCAGCGCATCGCCCGGTCCCATTCGCGCGCCGGTCAGGGCCAGATATTCGCCGATCCGACCCGGTGCGCGGGACAGAAGCCAGGTTCCGCCCACGTCCGGGATCAGGCCGATGCCGCTTTCGGGCATCGCGATGCGGGTGGTGTCCCCGACGACGCGGTGGCTGGCATGGCCGCCGACGCCCACGCCGCCACCCATGACGAAGCCCTGCATGAAGGCCACGATCGGCTTGGGGTAATCGGCGATGGTGGCATTCATGCGGTATTCGTCGCGGAAGAATTCTCGTCCGACCTTGTGGTCGCCCGCCCGACCGGCGTGATAGACCGCCGCAATGTCGCCGCCGGCGCAGAAGGCGCGATCGCCCTCGGCATCGATGATGACCAGCGCGACGTCTGGGTCGTTGCGCCAGCCGTCCAGCGCGTCCTGGATCGCCAGCGCCATTGGGTGGCTGAGCGCATTGAGCGCTTTGGGGCGGGTGAAGGTGATGCGGCCGGCGCGGCCGGTCTTGCGGATGTTCAGGTCGTCCATTCTATCTCCGTTCGGCCAGCAGGGCGCGGCTGACGATCAGACGCATGATCTCATTCGTGCCCTCCAGAATCTGGTGGACGCGCAGGTCGCGCACGATCTTCTCGATGCCGTAATCGGCCAGATAGCCGTAGCCGCCATGAAGTTGCAGGCACTGGTTGGCGACGTCGAAGGCGCGGTCTGTGACATGCAGCTTGGCCATGGCGCAGAACTTGCCGGCGTCGGGTACCCCCCGGTCCAGCTTCCACGCCGCCTGGCGCAGGAAGATGCGGCTGGACTGCAGCGCGGTCTCCATCTCGGCCAGGCGGAACTGCAGGGCTTGGAACTGGTCCAGCGACTTGCCGAAGGCCTTGCGGTCGGCCATGTAGGTCAGCGTCGCGTCCAGCGCAGCCTGCGCCCCGCCCAGGGCGGCGGCGGAGATGTTCAACCGGCCGCCGTCAAGCCCGGCCATGGCATAGGAAAAGCCGCGGCCTTCCTCGCCCAGAAGGTTGGCGGCGGGAACGATGCAGTCGTCGAACTGCACCTGTGCGGTGGGCTGTGACCGCCAGCCCATCTTGTCTTCCAGCGCGCCGAAGGTCAGGCCAGGGGTTCCGTCCTCGACGATGACGGTGCTGATGCCCTTGGGACCGTCACCGCCGGTGCGGACCATGGCGATATAGGCGTCGGAGTAGCTGCCGCCCGAGATGAAGGCCTTGGTGCCGTTCAGCCGCCAGCCCTGATCGTCGCGCTCGGCGCGCGTGCGCAGCGCCGCCGCGTCGGACCCGCTGCCGGGTTCGGTCAGGCAATAGCTGAAGATCTTGCGCATGGCGCACAGGTCGGGCAGCCAGCGTTCCTTGTCCTCGGCCGATCCGAACTTGTCGATCATCCCGCCGCACATGTTGTGGATCGACAGGAAGGACGCGACCGAGGGGCAGGCCATGGACAGCGCCTCGAAGACCAGGGTGCCGTCGAGGCGCGTAAGGCCGGTGCCGCCATGGTCCTCGGACACGAAGATGCCGCCCAGGCCCAGCTCGGCCACCTCGGGCCAGAGGTCGCGGGGGATGGTGCCATCGGCCTCCCACGTTCGCGCATGGGGCGCGATGCGGGCTTGGCCGAAATCGCGGGCCATGTCGAAGATGGCCTGCTGTTCCTCGGTCAGTGCGAAATCCATGCGTCATCCCCTCCCCGGATCTGCGTGAATTGAACGGTTGTTTAATTGACAGATGTTGCAGCAGTTTTGCAAGCCGCACCGTCAAAGATCCTGGCGAAACTCCTCGATCAGGTGGCGGGTCACGGCGCGAAGGGCCTCGTCCTCGGTCGCACCGGCGGCGCGGGCGCGGGCGGCCACGGCGCGTTGGACATCGGCCGAGGTTCCGCGCGCCACCATGTCGCGCAGGCGGGCGACGGCGGGTTGGCTGTCCAGCGCATCGGCATCCTCGGCGATCAGGGCCAGCCAATCCTCGGTGATGCGGTCGAAGGGAAGGATGGCGCCGGCACCGAAGTCGATCAGCCCCTCGGCCATGCCATAGCGGGCGGCGCGCCAGCGGTTCTCGCCGATCAGGAAGGCGTCGTACTGCCGCCAGCGCTGGTTCCGGCGCGACAGGCGCCACAGCATCCGCAGCGTCGCCTGGATCAGTGCGGCCAAGGTTACGGCATCGTCGGCGCGGGGGCAGGCGTCGCAGATCCGCGTCTCGAGCGTCGGGAACTTCGACGATGGCCGCAGGTCCCACCAGATCTTCGAGCTGTCCTCGATGATGCCCAGATCGGTCAGGGCGGTGATCGAGCGTTCGTATTCGGGCCAGCTTCCGAAGGCGGGCGGCAGGCCGGTGCGCGGCATGTCGCCAAATACCGTGGTGCGATAGGACGCCAGCCCCGTGTCCTGCCCCAGCCAGAACGGGCTGGAGGCCGAGAGCGCCAGCAGATGCGGCAGGAAATAGCTCAGCTGACCCATCAGGTCGATGCGCTGCGAGGGATCGGGGATGCCGACATGGACATGCATCCCGCAGATCAGCATGCGCCGCGCCACGCCGCCCATGTCGCGCGACAGCTGGTTGTAGCGGTCCTTGTCGGTATGGTCCTGATCGCGCCAGTCGGCGAAGGGGTGGCAGGACGCCGAGATCGGCGCCAGCCCGTGATCGGCCGCATGACGGGCGACGGTGGCGCGCAGGTGGTGCAGGTGGTCGCGGGCCTGCCGGATGTCAGCCGCGACGGGGGTGCCGATCTCGATCTGGCAGCGCAGGAATTCAGGGCTGACCTGGTCGCCCAGATCGGCCTTGCAGGCATCCATCAGCGCTTGGGGCGCTGTCGCAAGATCGCAGCTTTCGGCATCGACGAGGAGGTAT
>JAYZBS010000085.1:0-18414 GCA_036338635.1 Pseudomonadota bacterium
GCCCGACAGGATGCCCGCGATGCGCCCGTTGCCGTCGAACCGCAGCGGGTATTCGCCGGTCAGATAGGTCTTGGCGTCGGTCAGTTCCTGCTCGGTCACGCCCTGGGCCATCTTGCCCCATTCCTGGCGGATCAGGTCGACGGCCTCGGCCGTCGTCGCATTCGATCCAGACATGCCGCCCTGCCAGGTCTGGCCATAAAGCCCGGTCGCTAAGCCGGTGCCGACGCCATAGGTCAGGCCGCGCTTTTCGCGGATCTCCTCCATGAGGCGCGAACTGAAGCCCCCGCCGCCCAGGATGTGGTTCGCCACATGGGCCGCGAAGTAATCGGGATCGTTGATCGGCAGGCCGGGACCCGCAAAGGCCACGACGGTCTGCGGGCTGTTCCAGTCGATCACGGTCGTGCCGCCGGTCAGCTGCAGCTCGGCATCCTCGGGCAGCGGAGCGGTGCCGGTTTCAGGCAAACCGCCCAGGATGCGGTCCAGAAGGACCCCAAGCTCTTCGGCCGAGATGTCGCCCGCCGCGCCCACGACCACACGGTCCCGCGCCAGGACGCGGTTCTTGGCTGCGACCAGGTCCTGCCGCCCCAGCTTGGCGACGCTCTCCAGCGTGCCGTTGACCGAGGTCGCATAGGGGTGGTCGCCCCAGGCCTGCGCCGCCATCTCCTTGGCGGCGATGCTGTTCGGATCGGTGGCCTCGGACCGGATTATGGCCTGGACCTGGGCGCGCACGCGCTCGATGGCGTCGTCGTCGAAGCGCGGCTGCGTCAGGGCCTGGGCCAGCAGGTCTGCGGCCTCGTCGCGGTTCTCGCTCAGCGCCTGGAAGCCGACCGACACCGTGTCGTCGCCCGCGTCGAATGACAGCCGCGCGCCCAGATCCTCGACCGCCTGCGCATATTCCGTGGCGTTGCGCTTGGCCGCGCCCTCCTCCAGCAGCCCTGTCATCAGGTTGATGGCCCCGCGCTTGCCCTCCGCGTCGAGGCTGGCGCCACCGCGGAATTGGATGTCCAGCGCGACGAAGGGAATGCTCTCGTCCTCGACCAGCCAAGCCTCGATTCCGCCGGGCGAGGTGACTTCCTGGATCTCGATGGCCTGCGCGGGCAGGGCCAGCAGGACGAAGACGGCGGCTGCGGCAGCGCGGATCATGGCTGCACCTCCTGGGCGTTGGCGGGATTTTCAGTGGCGGTCGGCTGCGGCGCGGCGGCGGCAGTCTCGACGTCTTCGGGCAGAAGCCAGCCGGTGACGCTGCCCTGATCCGTCAGGACAAGGCGCGCGGCCTCCATCACGTCCTCGGCAGTGACGGCGGCCAGGATGTCGGGCCAGTCGTTCACGTCTTCGACCGTCAGGCCGGTGGACAGGCCTTGGCCATAGTCATAGGCGCGACCATGGGCCGAATCGCGGGCATAGATCTGGGCGGCCCGGATGCGGGTCTTGACCCGCTCCAGGTCGGCCTCGTCCGGCCCGTTCTCAAGGAACGTCGCCAGCGCCTCGTCCAGCGCCGCCTCGGCCTCCTCGGGGGCGACACCGGCCGAGGGCACCAGCGACAGTGTGAACTCGGTCCGGTCCAGCGACAGCCCGCTGTAGGACGCGCCCGCCCACAGCGCCTTGCCCGGCAGCACCAGCGCCCGGCCCAGGACCGAGGTCTGGGTCGAGCCGCCCAGCAGGTCCGCCAGCACGGTCAGCGCCGCCGCCTGCCGCTGCTCTCCGGGGTCGCGTTCGGGGGCGAGGGTGGTGCGGGTCATGCGCGGCTGCGCGACGCGCGGATCGGTCATCTCGACCCGGCGGGCGGTCTGTTTTACGGGCTCCTGCGGGCGAATGCGGGGCGCCTCGTCGCCTTTTGCGGGGATGTCGCCGTAATGCTCCTCGGCCAGGCGGCGGGCCTCTTCGGGGGTGACGTCTCCGGCGATGACCAGGACGGCCTCGTCCGGGGAATAATGCGTGTCGTACCAGTCGATCGCATCCTCGCGCGTCAGGGCCGCGATCTCGTCCCGCCAGCCGATGATCGGGCGGCCATAGGGGTGGTTGTCATAGACGACGGCATTCATTTCCTCGGCGAACAGCGCAGCCGGGTCGCTGTCGACGCGCTGAGCGCGTTCCTCGAGCACGACCTGACGCTCGGCCTGCCAGTCGTCTTCCGAGATCGACAGGTTCTCCATGCGGTCCGACTCCATCTCCATGATCAGCGGCAGCCGGTCGCTGGCGATGCGCTGGAAATAGGCGGTATAGTCCCAGGACGTGAAGGCGTTGTCGCTGCCGCCATTGGCGGTGACGGTCTTGGACAGCTCTCCGGCCTCAAGCGTGTCGGTGCCCTTGAACATCAGGTGTTCCAAGTAGTGGGCGATGCCGGACTTGCCGGGGACCTCGTCGGCGGCACCGATCTGGTACCAGACCATCTGCACGACGACGGGGGCGCGGTGATCCTCGATCACCACGGTCTCCAGGCCGTTCGGCAGGGTGAAGTGGCTGACACCCTCGGGCATCTCGGCCCAGCCGGGCAGAGCGGTCAGGGATGTGGTCGCCGCCAGTGTGGCGGCCAGGACAGGACTGAATGCGGGGCGACGCATGGGTGGTGCAACCTCCTCTTGCTGCGGCGGAACTTGGACCGCAAAGGGGGTTGGCGCAAGCTTACTCTCGCGATTGTGCGGCGGGCGTGATGCCGCGCCCGGTCAGTCCTCGACCGGCGCGGGCGCGGTCGAGGTGATCGCCCCGGCGCGTTGCCAGCGCAGCTGCTCCTGCCGCGCGTCCAGCGCCATGGGATCATAGGCGCGCTGATAGACCGAGCTGCCGAAGATCCGCTCCAGCGGACGGCGGCCATTGCGGGCGCGCCATTCCGCGTCCGAGGCGGCCAGCGTCTCGCGGATCTGCGGGTCGGTTCCGCCGGTGCGGGCTACATAGGCCACCAGCGCCTGGTCGCTGGCCGCGATGCCACGATCCTGCAGTCGTTCGGGGTTGCCGCCGAGCGCGGCGACAGCCTCTCCCATCGGGTTCGGGTCAGTGATGTTGGCGCCGCCCGGCGTCGGGGCGGGCAGCACCGACAGGTCAGGCGGCATGGTCAGCGACCGCGTGGGCAGGATGGCGAATTCGTCCGGTCCGGTCCGGCCCGCGTTGAAGTTGTTCAGCTGCCCGCCGCCGCTGCAGCCTGCCAAGACCGACGCTGCCGCCAATCCGATCACCAGCGCGCTTTTCCGCATGCCCTGCCCCCTTGGTTCGTCGGCCATGCTTAGCCGGATTTTCCTCGCCCGTCACGCGTCTCGTCAGAGTGGTCGAACAGGTCGGGCTGCACCGGCCGCGGCGGCGTCCTGGGCGCCTTGGGGGCAGGTTTGGGCGCCGGCTTGGGCGCGGCGGCGTCTGGGGCGGTCTTCTGCGGCACCAGCACCAGCCCGATCGCCCCGGCGAAGATCGAGATGTCGGCCACATTGAAGCTGTAGGGGTTCTGCCAGCCGGGCAGCGACATGTTGAGGAAGTCGGCCACCGCGCCATAAAGAAGGCGGTCGATCACGTTCCCAAGCGCGCCGCCGATCAGAAGGCCCGCCGCGACCCTGCCGAACCGGCCCATCGCGGACCGCCACACCCAGATCCAGACCCACAGGCAGATGGCCAGCGCGATGCCGATCAGCACCCACCGCATCACGTCCTGTTCCGACGACATCAGGCCGAAGTTCACGCCCTGGTTCCAGGCCATACGCAGGTTCAGCCAGGGCGGCAGGACGTCGATCTCACGCACCCGGTCCAGCTGCATCACGCGGACCACAAGGTATTTCAGCGCCTGGTCCAGCAGGAAGATGCCTGCCGCGACCCACGCCACCAGGCGCATGTCGCTGCGCGCGGGGGGCTGTGGCGTGCGCGGCTTGCGCGCCCGCGGGGCCTTCGCGGCGGGTTTGGCGGCCGCGGACATCAGTGGCGGAAGTGGCGCTGGCCGGTCAGGACCATCGCCAGCCCAAGGCGGTTGGCGGCCGCGATCACCTCGTCGTCGCGCATCGAGCCGCCGGGCTGGATCACGGCCTTCGCGCCGGCCTCGGCCAGGGCCTCGATGCCGTCGGCGAAGGGGAAGAACGCGTCGGACGCGACCGCTGCGCCATTGGTCAGCGGTTCGGCAAGGCCAAGCGCCTCGGCCATGTCCTCGGACTTGCGGCGGCCGATGCGGGTGCTGTCGACGCGGCTCATCTGGCCGGCACCGATGCCGACGGTCGCCAGGTCCTTGGCATAGACGATCGCGTTCGACTTGACGTGCTTGGCGACGGTCCAGGCGAACAGAAGGTCGGCCAGCTCGTCCTCGGACGGCTGACGTTCGGTCACGATCTTCAGGTCGGCCCGGGCCACGTGGCCGTTGTCGCGGCCCTGCACCAAGAGCCCGCCCGCAACCTGCCGGAAGGCCAGCCCGCCCGCACGCGGATCAGGCAGCCCGCCCGTGGTCAGCAGGCGCAGGTTCTTCTTGGCAGCGAAGATGCGCTTCGCGTCCTCGTCGGCATCGGGGGCGATCACGACCTCGGTGAAGATCTTGACGATCTCCTCGGCCGTTGCCCCGTCCAGCGGCTGGTTCAGCGCGATGATCCCGCCGAAGGCCGAGGTGCGGTCGCAGTCGAAGGCGCGCTTGTAGGCCTCCAGCGCGGTCGCGCCCTGGGCCACGCCACAGGGATTGGCGTGCTTGATAATCGCGCAGGCCGGGCCTTGCGCCGGATCGAACTCGGCCACCAGCTCGAAAGCGGCGTCGGTATCGTTGATGTTGTTATAGGACAGCTCCTTGCCTTGGTGCTGCTGCGCGGTCGCGACGCCGGGCCGCGTTTCGCCGGTGACGTAGAAGGCCGCCTGCTGGTGCGGGTTCTCGCCATAGCGCAGGCCCTGGGCCAGCGTGCCGGCAAAGGCGCGGCGGCGCGGCGTGGCGTTCCCGATCGCATCGGCCATCCAGGTGCTGACAGCCGCGTCATAGGCGGCGGTGCGGGCATAGGCGGTCTGCGCCATTCGCTGGCGGAAGGGCAGGGTGGTCCCGCCATTGGCGTCAAGCTCGGCCAGGACCGCGTCGTAATCCTGCACGTCGACGACGACGGTGACGAAGCCATGGTTCTTGGCCGCCGCCCGGATCATCGCCGGCCCGCCGATGTCGATGTTCTCGATGCAGTCATCATACTCGGCGTCGCGGGCCACCGTTTCCTCGAACGGATAGAGGTTCACGACCAGAAGGTCGATCGCGCCGATGCCGTGGTTCTCCATCGCGGCGACGTGGTCGGGGTTGTCTCGCAGCGCCAGAAGGCCGCCATGCACCACCGGATGCAGCGTCTTCACGCGGCCGTCCATCATTTCCGGAAAGCCGGTGACATCGGCCACGTCGGTCACCGCCATTCCGGTGTCGCGCAGGGCCTTGGCGCTGCCGCCGGTGGACAGGATCTCGACCCCGCGCGCGTGCAGGGCACGGGCGAACTCGATCAGGCCGGTCTTGTCGGAAACCGAAATCAGCGCACGCTTGATGGCAACGGGGTCTGTCATGGAAGCCTCGAGGTCTGGTTCCCCGTCCGATTAGCGAAGCGGGGGCCGAAGGTCCAGCGTCAGGACGGCTTTCGCAGCCGCGCCATGTAGAAGCCGTCCATCCCGCCCCTGTCGGCCCAGAGGTCGGGACGCAGGCGCAGGCCGCCTTCCTCGGTGATCCATCCGGGCTCAATGCCCGGCAGGTCGGGACGCTCGACAGTCAGGCCGGGATGGCGGGCCAGCGCCTCGTCGATCTGCACCTCGCCCTCGTCGGGGATGAGGGAACAGGTCGCGAAGACCAGCAGTCCGCCGGGGCGCAGCAGCGACAGCGCATGGTCCAGCAGCGCCGCCTGCAGCTCGATCAGTTCGGCGATGCCGTGGCCGTCGCGGATGTAGGGGAGGTCCGGATGGCGCCGGATCGTGCCGGTGGCCGAACAGGGCGCATCCAGCAGGATCGCGTCGAACTGCACGTCCGGGCACCATGCCAGCGCGTCGGCGGCCACCAGCCGCGCGGTCAGCCCGCAGCGGGACAGGTTCTCGGCCACGCGCTTCAGGCGCTGGTCATTGATGTCGACGGCGATCACCTCGGCCTTGGCGGCGGCCAGCTGCAGCGTCTTGCCGCCGGGCGCGGCGCAAAGATCCGCGATGCGTTCCCCTGCCTGCGGGTCCAGAAGACGTACGGGCAGGGCGGCGGCGGCGTCCTGCACCCACCAGTCGCCCACGTCATAGCCGGGCAGCGCCGTCACCTGCGCCGGGCCGTGGATGCGCCACGACCCGGTCGGCAGCGGATCGGCGCCGGGCACCGCCGCTGCGCCGGGGCGGGGTGTCAGGTCCAGGGGCGCGCCGCGCTGATGGGCGGCCTCGATGGCGGCCATGACGTCCTCGCCATAAGCATCCACCAGCGGACCCCGCAGCCATTCCGGCAGCCGCTGCGGCGGCAGGTCCGCCCAGCCCGCGAAGGCGCTGGCCTTGCGCAGCACCGCGTTCACCATGCCCGCCGCCGCCTGCCCGCGCTTGCCAAGCGTGCGCGTCAGGTCGACCGCAGCGCCAACGACGCCATGGGCGGGGGCGCCCAGTTCCAGCATCTCGACCACGGCCAGACGCAGGACGTCGGCGATCTGGGGCGCGGGCTTGCGGGCGACCAGCGGCTCGATCACCCGGTCGGCGCGGCCTTGGTGGCGCAGGGTTTCCGCTGCCAGCCGCGCCGCGCGGGCCTGTTCGGCCACCGGCAACGACCGCAGCGCGCCGGCTTGGTCCGACAGAGACCGCCCCTCGCGCACGCCCTGGATCAATCGCAAGGCGCCCTTGCGCGCCACATCGCCGCCCGGCTTTGCCAAATCGCTTTCCTTTGCCTACATGTTCGTCAAGACTGAACGTGACCCATACGCCCATCCGGAGGATCTTTCCATGAGCGATGACACCCCCGATCTGCCTCCTGCGGCGCAGCGTGCCCTGGCCGAAGCCGAGGAACGCCGCCGGGCGCAATCCGCGCAGATCCTGCCCAAGGAATACGGCGGCCGCGACGGGCCCGAGCCGGTGCGCTTTGGCGATTACGAAAAGAACGGCATCGCGGTGGATTTCTGAATGGCCGGGGGCAACTGAATGGACTGGCTGAAGGCCTCGGCCACGCAGCAGGGGCGCGCCATCCTGGCGGGCCTTCTGGACCCGATCAACCAGACCGAGGCCTATCTGGAGGCCGCGAAGTCACACCCCGACTGCGCCCGCATCTATGCCCGCCTGACGCCCGCCCGCGCCCGGTCCGAGGCCGTGGCCGCCCATGATCGCGCCAAGCAGGAACGCCGTCACAGCCTGCTGGACGGCGTCGCGATCAGCTGGAAGGACAATATCGACAGCGGCGGCACTGTGACCGAGGCGGGTTCGAAGCTGCTGGAGGGCCGCGTGCCGCGCAAGGATGCCAATATCCTGTCGCGCGCGGCGCGGCGCGGCACGGTCTGCCTGGGCAAGACGCACATGACCGAGCTGGCGTTCTCGGGCCTGGGCCTGAACCCGGTGACGGCCACGCCGCCGAATGCGCTGGACCCGGCGCTGGCACCCGGCGGGTCGTCGTCGGGCGCGGCGGTGTCGGTGGCCCTGGGGCTTGCGGCGGCGGCGATCGGGACGGATACCGGTGGCTCGGTCAGGGTGCCGGCGGCCTGGAACGGGCTGGTCGGCTTCAAGCCGACGCATGACGCGCTGCCTGAAAAGGGCGTGGTGCCGCTGGCCCGCCGCTTCGACATCGCCGGCCCCATTGCCCGCACGGTCGAGGATTGCGCCGAGTTGTTTGCCATCATGGCCGACCAGCGCGCCCCGGACCTGGACCAGGCAACCGTGCGCGGCCTGCGCCTGATGGTGCTGGATGGCCTGCCCTTCGACGGGGCCGAAGCCGGGCCGGTCGCGGCCTTCGAGGATGCCGTGGCGCGGCTGGCGGATGCCGGGGCAAGTGTCGCCCACGTCACCACCGACTGGCTGGACCGGGCCATGGCGCTGTCGCCGCAGCTTTTTGCGCCCGAGGCCTATGGCATCTGGCGGGCGCAGATCGAGGACGCGCCGGAGCTGATGTGGAAGCCCATCCTGGACCGCTTCCGCAGCGGCGCCGAGGTCAGCGGCCCAGACTATGTTGCCGCGTGGGAGCAGCTGTCCCGCATTCGCCGCAAGTGGATCAAGGACGTCGTCGGCGGTTATGACGCGGTTCTGGTGCCGACCGTGCCGATCATGCCCCCCGCGACGGACCGGCTGATGAATGACGAGGCCGAGTTCGTGCGCGCCAACCTTCTGACGCTGCGCAACACGCGAATCGCGAACCTGCTGGGCCTGCCCTCGATCACCTTGCCGACCGGGCATTCCTGCTGCGGGATCTCGCTGATGGGGCATGCGGGTCTGGACCGCCACCTGCTGCGCGTCGCCGCAGGGGCCGAGGCCGCGCTGGCCGCATAGGGGCTGTCCCGGCTGGACGCAGGGGTGTCTTCACGCTAATGTTTCCGCCAAGAACGGGGCGAAGACCCCGAAAAAGCGAGGCACAGATGGCATTCCCCGAGCGGTTCTCGAACCTGCCGGAATACGCGTTTCCGCGTCTGCGGGCGCTGCTGGCGGACATCACCCCTGGGTTGTCCGCGGGCGAATCCCCCATGGTCCTGACCATCGGCGAGCCGCGCCACCCGATGCCGCATTTCGTGGCAGACGTCATGGCCGACAGCATCGGCGAGTTGGCGAAATACCCGGTCAACGAAGGCACGCCCGAACTGCTGGGGGCGATCGGCGGCTGGCTGGGGCGGCGCTATGACCTTGATGTCGCGCCCGATCGGCTGATGGTGCTGAACGGCACGCGCGAGGGGTTGTTCAACGCAGCCCTCGCGCTCTGCCCCGAGGTCAAGAACGGCCAGCGCCCGGCGATCCTGATTCCGAACCCGTTCTATCAGGTCTATGCCGTGGCCGCCGCCGCGGTTCAGGCCGACCCGATCTTCGTCCCCGCCACGCCCGACACCGGCAACCTGCCGGATTACATGGCCCTGGACCCGGCGCTGCTGGACCGGGTGGCGCTAGCCTATCTGTGTTCGCCTGCCAATCCGCAGGGCGCGGTGGCCGGGATCGACTATCTGGAACGTCTGGTGGCCTTGGCCGAGCGTCACGACTTCCTGATCCTGGCCGACGAATGCTATTCCGAGATCTGGCGCGACGCGCCGCCGCCCGGTGCGCTGAAGGTCGCGACCGACATGGGGCTGCCCGACCGGGTGTTGATGTTCAATTCGCTGTCGAAACGCTCGAACCTTCCGGGGCTGCGGTCGGGCTTCGCCGCAGGTGGGGTGGCCCAGATCCGGGAGTTGCGCCGCCTGCGCAGCTATGCCGGGGCGCCTCTGCCGCTGCCGGTGCAGCGCGTCAGTGAACGGGCCTGGGCCGAAGAGGCGCATGTTGAGGCCAGCCGGGCGCTTTACCAGCAGAAATACCGCATCGCAGACCGGGTGCTGGGCAACGTCCCCGGCTATCGCCCGGTCGAGGGCGGGTTCTTCCTGTGGCTGCCCGTCGATGACGGTGAGGCCGCGGCCCGCAAGCTGTGGGCCCGCGCCGGCATCCAGGTGCTGCCAGGCGCCTATCTGTCGCGGGACGTGGACGGCCACAATCCGGGGCAGGGCTTCGTCCGCGTGGCGCTTGTCGCAGATGCGGACCAGACCGAGGCGGCGCTGACGCGTCTGCGCGCGGTGCTTTACGACGACAACGCTGAGGGGTGAGATCATGGCAAGCTGGCAGGCGAAACACCGCGATCCGCTGTTCGACCAGTCCACCCGCGCGGCGCTCGAGCGTCGCGGCAAGGAGCTGGCGGGTGCGGGCCTGATCGTCCTGGGCATCGTGATCGCGATGATGCTGGCCAGTTGGACCGCAGACGACCCCAGCTTCCGATCGGCCACCGACGCGCCAGCGCAGAACATGCTGGGCACCTTCGGGGCCTATGTCGCATCGGCGCTGATCATGATCGCAGGATACGGGTCGTGGATGCTGGTCGCCGCCGCCTGGGTTTGGGGCCTGCGCCTGATGCTGCACAAGGGCGAGGATCGCGTGATGCGCGGCATCTTCACACCCCTGGCGGTGGCGCTGGTGTCCGTCTATGCCAGCACGCTGGTGCCGGGGCCGGAATGGCAGCAGACCTATGGGTTGGGCGGCCATTTCGGCGACATGGTCATGGGCGCGCTGCTGAATCTGCTGCCGATGAAGGCGCAGCTGGGCATCCGGGTCGCGGCGCTGCTGATGGCCGTGGCCGTGGTCGCGGCCAGCGCCTTCGTCTTCGGTTTCGACCGGGCCGAGCTGACCGCCCTGTGGCGGCGTTTCACCGAAGGTTTGGCAACGGCGCGCCACATGGCGACGGGGGCCGCGGCGACGGGCGTGGCCGCCTCGCAGCGCTTGCGCCGGTCGCGTGGCACCCCTGATGAACCGCGCGCCGCGCCTGTCGTGGCCGCGCCCCGCCGCCGGGCTGCCCCGCCCCCCGCCTTCGAGCTGGAGGAGGAGCTGCCCGAGCCGGAACTGATCGAGCGCGACACCGGCTGGGACGGCGACGGCCCCTCGGACGAGGAGGTGCGCGGCCGCATCAGCGACGCGATCCGCACCAGCACGGCCAAGACCTCGGTCCTGAAGGCGGTGACCTCGCGGCTGACGCGTGACGGGATCCCCGCAGCCCCCGAGCCGGAGGCAGAGGAGGATGACGAGCCTGTGGCGGAGGCGTCCCCGCTGCGCATCGTGGCCCCCGCCCGCAAGCCCGAACCCGCGCGCACGGCGGTCCCCGCTGCCCTTCCCGAGGAGGCGCAGAGCGGCTATGAGCGCCCGCCGCTGGACCTGCTGTCGGCGCCGCAAGAGGGCGACCAGCAGCCCGTCTCGCAAGAGGTGCTGATGGAGAACGCCCGCTCGCTGGAGGCGGTGCTGGACGACTATGGCGTCAAGGGCCAGATCACCGAGGTGCGACCTGGCCCCGTCGTCACGCTTTACGAACTGGAACCGGCGCCGGGGCTGAAGGCCAGCCGCGTGATCGGCCTGGCCGACGACATCGCGCGATCCATGTCGGCCTTGTCGGCGCGCGTCAGCACGGTGCCGGGCCGGTCGGTCATCGGGATCGAATTGCCCAATGCCCGGCGTGAGAAGGTCCTGCTGCGGGAGATATTCGCCAGCCGCGCCTTCGGCGACGGGACGCAGCCGCTGCCGCTGGCGCTTGGCAAGGACATCGGCGGCGATCCGATCGTGGCGAACCTGGCCAAGATGCCCCACCTGCTGATCGCCGGGACCACGGGGTCGGGCAAGTCGGTGGCGATCAACACGATGATCCTGAGCTTGCTCTTCAAGCTGACGCCGGATGAATGCCGGCTGATCATGATCGACCCCAAGATGCTGGAACTGTCGGTCTATGACGGCATCCCGCATCTGCTGTCGCCGGTCGTCACCGACCCCAAGAAGGCGGTGGTCGCGCTGAAATGGGTCGTGGGCGAAATGGAGGACCGCTATCGCAAGATGTCCAAGATGGGCGTACGGAACATCGAGGGTTACAACGGCCGCGTCCGCGAGGCCCTGAAGAAGGGCGAGATGTTCAAGCGCACCGTCCAGACCGGCTTCGACGAGGACACCGGCGACGCGATCTGGGAAACCGAGGAATTCCAGCCCGAGACCTTCCCCTATATCGTCGTGATCGTCGACGAGATGGCCGACCTGATGATGGTGGCAGGCAAGGAGATTGAGGCCTGCATCCAGCGCCTGGCGCAGATGGCGCGTGCCTCGGGCATCCACCTGATCATGGCGACGCAGCGACCCTCGGTCGATGTCATCACCGGCACGATCAAGGCGAACTTTCCGACCCGGATCAGCTTCCAGGTCACTTCGAAGATCGACAGCCGCACCATCCTTGGCGAGCAGGGGGCCGAGCAGCTGCTGGGCCAGGGCGACATGCTGTATATGGGCAACGGCACTCGGATTACCCGCGTCCACGGCCCCTTCGTCAGCGACGAGGAGGTCGAGGAGGTGGTGAACCACCTGAAGTCCTTCGGCCCGCCCAGCTACAAGTCCGGCGTGGTCGAGGGGCCCGAGGACGACAAGGCCGACGACATCGACGCCGTCCTGGGCCTTGGCGGCGGCGACGGTGGCGATGACGCGCTTTACGACCAGGCGGTGATGATCGTCGCCAAGGACCGCAAATGCTCGACCAGCTATATCCAGCGCAAGCTGGCCATCGGCTATAACAAGGCCGCGCGCCTTGTCGAACAGATGGAGGATCAGGGCGTGGTCAGCGCGGCCAACCACGTCGGCAAGCGCGAGGTCCTGGTCCCCGAGGTCTGATACTGGCGCGTCGTCATGGTCCGGGATATATCCAGGACATGACGATCTGGCACCTTCACCTGCTGAACGCGCGCAATGCGCTGACGGGACCGATGTCCGAGATCCGTGCCACGGTGCGCGAGGCTGTGGCGCTGGTCGAGGGTCACGCGACGCTGCCGCGCTTTGACATCGTCGTGCGGGCTGGCGACGTGGCGATGTCGGACCGGGGCGTCGGCGGGCAAGCGCCTGCCCCCGGCCACATCGAGATCACGCTGATGCCGGACCGGTTCGACGCCGAGCATCTGCGGCGGACTGTCGTCCGCGAGCTGCACCACCTGCTGCGGCGGGACGGGCCCGGCTTTGGCCATTCCCTGGGCGACGCGCTGGTGAGCGAAGGTCTGGCCGGGCATTTCGTGCTGCGGGTCCTCGGCGGCGATCCCGATCCGTGGGACGCCGTGCGGCCGGGGCCGGGGATGCTGCGGCAGGCCGGTAACCTGTGGGCGCGGCGCGACTATGATTTCGCGGAGTGGTTCCTGGGGCGCGGCAAGATCCGCAAGTGGACGGGCTATGGCATCGGGCACATGCTGGTATCCGAGCACCTGGCGCAGATCCCCGAGAGCACCCCGGCCAGTCTGACCGGGGTGCCGGCAGACGCGTTCCGGCCCGCGCTGCGGCGCCTGATCGCCAGCGAGGGCGGTGAGGAACCAGAGGTTGGCGAGATTGCGTCCCGCGACGCCGGGGGGCCAGCCCCCCGGACCCCCCCGGATATCTGACGACCGCAGCCCGGCTCAGCGGTGCCGGGCGAGGGCGAAGGCCAAGCCGAGCACGAGGCCCGTCACCGCTCCGCCCAGATGCGCCTGCCAGGCGATCGAGGGCATCAGCAAGGTCAGACCGATGTTGAGCGCAAGAAGAAGGACGACGGCACGCACCAGTGGTGCCATCGACCGCTGACGACGGCGCAGGGTGACAGCGGCATGGCCCACAAGTGCCGCGGCGACGCCGAAGACGGCACCCGAGGCGCCGATCATCGGACCGGCCAGCGGCTGCATCAGCGCGAAAGCCAGCGCGCCGCCGATCTGACTGGCCAGGTAGACCAGCGCCATCTGCCCCGGTCCGATCATGCGACCTAGTTCTCGGCCGACGGCAGCCAGCGAGATCATGTTCATGGCAAGATGGATTGGCCCCGCGTGCAAGAGGCCATAGGTCAGGAACATCAGGAGCCACTGGCCGGGAAAGAGGCCCGCCCCCTGCCAGAAGAGCATCGACCAGAAGGCCCCGGCCATGAAGGTCAGCTGCCGGATGCCGGGATAGCCCACGAGACCCGCGACGATCAACGCCGCCTCGATCAGGCAGCAGACGACGATGAGGACGCGCAGCCAACCCGGCAGGCGGGGCGGGCCGAGCCCGCGCGACGTGACGCGCGGGATCGCTGTCGGGCGTGGAGCGTCAGTCATCGGCCTTGATCTGGCGGGCCTCGTCAATGAGCATGATCGGGATTCCCGACCTGATCGGGAAGGCGAGACCGGCCGAGCGCGACACCAGTTCTTGCCGGTCGGCGTCGTAATGCAGCGTGGCATGGGTGACGGGGCAGACCAGCGCTTCGAGCATGTGGCGGTCGAAGGCGGGGGCGGTGTCGGTCATTGCAGTCGTTCCTCGTTCTCGCCGCCGTGGAGCGCGAATTCGATCAGGCCGACCAGCAGCTCGCGCCGGTCCGCCAGGGTGGGGGATTCCAGCAGCGCCTGCTTATCGCCGGGGCCGAAGGGCAGCATCATCGACAGCGAGTTGATCAGAAGCTCGTCCTCGGCCTGTGAGGCGGCGTCCCAATCGGTCGACAGCTCCTGCGTCTCCATGTAGCGAGCCAGCAGATCGAACAGCGCCTTGCGGTCGAGGTTCGGGTCCTGTTCCGATCCGGCGGTGTCGCGCGGGAAGGACGACCAGTCGACGCGGCCCTGCAGATAGGGGGCAAAACCCTCTTGCGGTTCCAGCAGGCGGAACCGCGAGACGGCGCCAAGCGAAATCATCATCCGCCCGTCCTCGGTCTCGGAAAACGCGATGACGCGCCCGGCGCAGCCGATGGCGGACAGGCCGTCGCCCTCGGGCTGGATCATGCCGATCAGGCGGTGATCGGTCTTCAGCGTGTCTTCCAGCATCTGCAGATAGCGGGGTTCGAAGATGTGCAGCGGCAGGCGGGCGCGGGGCATCAGCACCGCCCCCGGCAGCGGGAAGAGGGCGATGCGGTCAGGAAGGTCGAAACGGCGCGGCATGGATCAGGCGAAGATCAGCGACGACAGGCGGCGGCGGCCCTTCTGGGCGACGGGGTCGTTCGGCTTGAGGCTGTCGAAGATGGTGATCAGCTGGGCCTTGGCGGCGCCGTCGTTCCATTCGCGGTCGCGCCGGAAGCTGTCCAGAAGGACGTCGACGGCTTCCTCGACCCGGCCTGCGGCGTGCAGGGCCTGGGCATATTCCAGCCGCGCCTGCTGATCGGCCGGGTCCGAATCGACGCGCGCCTCTAGGTCGTCCAGCGGCCCGGCGCTGCTGGCCTGCTGGGCCAGCTGCAGCTGAGCGCGCGCGGCCTCGACCGCGGCCGAGGTGGCGATCGGTCCCGGCACCTGGGTCAGCGTCGATGCCGCCGCGGCGTGGTCGCCAGCCGCCAGATGGGCGCGGATCAGCCCGCCCCAGGCCTCGGCGCTGTCGGGCATCTCGCCTATGATGGCGGTGAAGGTCTCGATCGCGTCGGCGGCTTCGCCGTCCTCGATCATCTGCTCGGCCGCGGCCAGCGCGTCGCCCAGCCCGCCGTCGTCGCCCGACATCGCCGCGAGCTTGTCCACGAACTGCTTGATCTGGCTTGCCGGCAGCGCCCCCTGGAAGGCATCGACCGGCTGGCCCTTGAAGAAGGCATAGACCGTCGGGATCGACTGCACGCGCAGCTGCGACGCGATCATCTGGTTCTGGTCGACATCCACCTTGGCCATGCGGACGCGGCCCTTGTGGCGGGCGACCTCGGCTTCCAGCGCGGGGCCGAGCGTCTTGCAGGGGCCGCACCAAGGAGCCCAGAAATCGACGATGACGGGCACCTCCATCGAGGCCTCGACGACCTCGGCCATGAAGTTCGCCTCGGTCACGTCCTTGATGAAGTCGTCGGTCTTGGGCGCGGCGGCCCCATCGAAAAGCATGGTCATATCGTCCCCGGATCGTTCGGTTCGTGGCGCTTGAGGACAATATGGGGCGTCGGGCGGTCGAGCGAAAGGGCGGATTGCGACCCGGTCACAGGTCGAAGCTGGCCATCACCGGAACATGGTCGCTGGGGCTTTCCCATCCGCGGCAAGGGCGAAGGATCCGGCTGCCATGGGCGGCATTCGCGATGTCGGGGCTGGCCCAGATGTGGTCCAGGCGGCGGCCCTTGTCGGCCGCGTCCCAATCACGGGCGCGATAGCTCCACCAGCTGTAGAGAAGCCCCGACGGGATGTCCTGGCGCGTCACGTCCACCCAGCCGCCCCCATCCTGGGCGGCCAGCAGATGCTCGACCTCGATCGGCGTGTGGCTGACGATCTTCAGCAACTGCTTGTGCGACCAGACGTCGTCCTCGCGCGGGGCGATGTTCAGATCACCGACCAGGATCGACTTCTGCGGCCTGTCGGCGTGGAAGACGTCACGCATCTCGGCCACGAAATCCAGCTTCTGGCCGAACTTCTCGTTCACGCTGCGGTCTGGAACGTCGCCGCCTGCCGGGACGTACATGTTGTGGATCACGACGCCGTTCTCCAGCCGCGCCGACACGTGCCGGGCATGGCCGAGGCGTGCATAGTCGCGGTCGCCCGCATCCTCGAGCGGCAGCCGCGACAGGATCGCCACGCCGTTATAGCCCTTCTGCCCGCGCGCGACGATATGCTGATACCCCAGGTCACGGAACTTCGTCAGCGGGATCTTGTCCACGGGCGACTTGCATTCCTGAAGGCAGAGGATGTCGGGGGCCTCTTCCTCCAGCAGGCGGGCGACCAGCCCCTCGCGCAGGCGGACGGAATTGATGTTCCAGGTGGCAATGGTGAACATGGGGCTCTCCTTTGGGCGCGGACCCTAGCGGCGGGGACGGGGCCTGTCGAGCGGCGGGCTTGCCATACGGGGCAGGGGCGCTATGCAAGGGGAAAAGCCGCGGGGGAAGCAGATGAGGATGACCATAGACGAGGCGTTGACGCGCGGCGGCACCGGCACCTTTCAGTGGCGCCTGCTGGGGATCTTCGGTCTTGTCTGGGCTGCGGACGCGATGCAGGTGATCGCCGTGGGCTTCGCCGCGCCATCGGTCGCTGCCAGTTTCGGGTTGGAGCGGGTGACTGCGCTGCAGATCGGGACGGCGTTCTTCCTGGGCATGTTCTTGGGCGCGTTCCTGTTCGGCCGGCTGGCCGACCGGATCGGGCGCAAATGGGTGCTGGTCGGTACCGTCGCGATGGACGCGGTCTTCGGCCTGGCCTCGGTCGTGGCGGGCGACTTCACCTGGCTTCTGGCGCTGCGCTTCCTGACCGGTGTCGCGGTGGGCGGCACGCTGCCCGTCGATTACGCCATGATGGCCGAGTTCCTGCCGCCGAAGAACCGGGGCCGCTGGCTGGTCTGGTTGGAGGGGTTCTGGGCCGTGGGCACCATCGTCGTGGCGCTGACGGCCTGGGCCGCGGCGTCCCTGGGCGCCGAGGCACCCTGGCGCTGGATCTTCCTGGTAGCGGCGCTGCCCGCGCTGATCGGTTTCGGGTTGCGGTTGTGGATCCCGGAATCGCCGATGTATCTGGTCCGCAAGGGCCGGCAGGCCGAAGCGCGCGACGTGATCGACCGCATCCTGCGCATCAATGGGGTCGAGCCGCTGCCCCCGCAGGCGCATCTGAAGCCCGCGCCCGTCCCGACCGGCGCCGCGCGGACGATCCTGGCGCCGACGCTGCGGCGGGCGACGCTCGGCGTCCTGGCGGTTTGGTTCCTGGTGTCGCTGTCCTATTACGGCGTCTTCGTCTGGGTTCCGGGGCAACTGGCGACGGAAGGGTTCGGCTTCGTGCGCGGATACGGCTTCTTGGTCATCCTGGCTCTGGCGCAGGTGCCCGGATATGCGCTGGCCGCCTGGGGGGTCGAGGCTATCGGCCGGCGCGCGACATTGGCGGGATTCCTGGTCCTCTCGGCCCTGGGCTGCGGGCTGTTCGCCTGGGCCAGCGGCGCAGTGGCGGTCGCGACGGCCCTGATCGTCATGAGCTTTGCGCTGCTGGGTACCTGGGGCGCGCTTTACGCCTTCACGCCCGAGATCTATCCGACCCACCTGCGGGGCACCGGCATGGGCACAGCCAGCGCTGTGGCGCGGCTTGGCGGCATCCTGGCGCCCAGCCTGCTGGCGGTGGTCTTCGTCCAGGGCTTCGGGCTGGCCATCGGCAGCTTTGCCGTCCTGCTGCTGCTGGCCGCCACCGCGCTGCTGCTGGTCGGGACGGAAACCCGCGACCGCGCCATCGGCTGAGGGAGGGGGGCGGAACAAGCCGTCGCCCCGTCCGTTTCCCCGGCAGCATCATCGAAAGGACAGGACATGGGCCAGTTGGTCGACGGCGTCTGGAAGGACGAATGGTATGACACCGACAGCACCGGTGGCGAATTCAAGCGCGACACCTCGAAGTTCCGCAACTGGGTGACCGCCGACGGCAGCGCCGGCCCCACGGGCGAGGGCGGCTTCAAGGCGGAAAGCGGGCGCTATCACCTCTATGTCAGCCACGCCTGCCCTTGGGCGCATCGCACGATGATCTTCCGCGCCCTGAAGGATCTTCCCGAACATATCGAGGTGTCGGTCGTCCACCCCGAGATGCTGAAGGACGGGTGGGAATTCCGGACCGACTTTTCCGGTGCGACCGGCGACCGGCAGTTCGGGCTGGACTACCTTCGGCAGGTCTATCTGAAGGCCAAGCCTGACGCCTCGGGCCGCGTGACCGTGCCGGTGCTGTGGGACCGCGAAAGCGGGCAGATCGTGTCCAACGAAAGCGCCGACATCATCAGGATGTTCAACGGCGCCTTCGACGGGGTCACCGGCAACACCGACGACTATTGGCCGGCCGACCTGCGTGACCGGATCGAGGAGGTGAACGCCCGCGTCTATGACACCGTCAACAACGGCGTCTACAAAGCCGGTTTCGCCACCTCGCAAGAGGCCTATGACAAGGCGGT
>JAYZBS010000086.1:0-20548 GCA_036338635.1 Pseudomonadota bacterium
GTTCTGCGCGGCTTGCCGCGGATAGTCCCCTGAATACCCATCCCCTTCATCAGCCTGGCAACCGCGCAACGGGCGAGAGTAAAACCTTTCCAACTGACGCCAGACCTTGCGCACGCCGTAGACGCGCCAGTTCTTTTCGAAAACACGTCGGATCTCGGACCTCAAGGCAGCATCACGCCGGGCGCGAGCCGTCAAACGAGCCGGATCGGCCCGCGTCGTCAGGTGATCGTAACAGGTGGATGGGGCGATCGGCAGAACCTTGCAAATCGGCTTGACCCCATCTTGACCACGATGATCGTCAATGAACCCGACCACCACTTCGACCGGCGGTCGAGCATCTCAGGCAGCGCTCGAAGCAATGCCGCTGCTGCCCTCGATCATCGCAAAATACGCGCTCGCCTTGCGCAAAATGTCGTTCGTCGGGAAAACAGTCCACTGACTGTTTTCTGATCCTCCTCACCCTGGCGCAGATCCCTGCTCTCCCGCTCCAGCGCCTTCATCTGCTCGGCCATCTCGGGCGGGATGCCGGCTCGCTTGCCGCTGTCGACCTCGGCCTTCTACACCCACTCGTTCAGGGTCCGGGGCGCGCAACAGATATCTGCGGAAATCGACATGACCGCTTGCCAGCGCGATCCATGCTGACCCTCGTTGTCGAGGACCAGCCGCACCGCGCGGCCACGCACTTCAGGGAAAAACCTGTTCGGCGTCTTGCTCATGATGCTCCATCCCACTCAGGAGTTGGAGCCTCCGGCAAACCCGGTGCGGTTCAAACATCCCAGTGAGCGAACACGAGCCTAAACGGATCGAGGTGCTATTTCAGGTGCTGGATGGCAGCCTGCGCAAGGCTACGGCGGCGCAAGTGCTGGGTCTGAGCCAACGCCAGGTGCAGCGATCAATCCGGGAAGCTCGGGCTGATGGCGCGATGGCCTAGCGGCATAAGCTGCGCGGCCGCCCATCCAACAACGGGACCAGCGATCTAAAGCGCGACTACATCCTGTCGTTTATCCACAGTGATTACCCTGACTTCGGGCCGACCCTGGTGGCCAAGCGGCATGGCATCCGAGTTTCCTCAAAGACGCCGAGTAAGTAGATGGTTGCCGACGGGCTCTGGCGAAGCCGGGTGCATCAGCCCCGGCTGCGGCGGGAGGCCTTAGGCGAGTTGAGCCAGATTGACGGCTCCGAATATCGCTGGTTTGAGGATCGCGGCCCCGCCTGCACGCTGCTGGCCTCAATCGCCAATGCCACTGCCGCGCTCATGCATCTGCGCGTTGTACGCCCGAAGTCAACCGAGAGCTACTTCGCCGCCCTGACGGATCATCTGCACGAGTATGATCCGCCAATGGCCGTGATTCCAACAAGCACTAAATTTTTCGCGTCACCGTGACAGAGGCCTGCAGCAGGAATGGAATGACGCAGTTCGGCCGCGCTTGAAGAGCGCTGAACGTCGAGGCGGGCAACACCTTTGTGCCGGGCTTCATTGATCGGCATAATCTATGCTAAGCTCATTTTCCTACCCACTCCACCAATCTCCATCTTCCACTGGATCTGCCCGCGTCACGCATGGCCGCTATCCTCCAAGTTCATTACCGGCGACAAGTCGACGCGAACTAATGGTGCATCGCACGCGCCGGAAATTTATCTTCGATGACGACGAGCATGCGCACAGCGCGATCGGCGCAATGTGCAGCCCTATACCTATTCGGATCGCCCTTTTTAGATCCGCTGCATAGAATTTCTGCTGCCCCTTCGAACCTTCGGCCTCAGCCAGCGGCGCATAGTTCATACTGCGATCACCGGGAGCAAGCGCCTCGGGGAAGTGCTGGCTTTTATCAGCATGCAACGACACGCCGATCCTCAGCAGAACGACTCAGTTGGGAAACTAGCGCACCTGATATACTTAATGCGAAGGCTGTTCTGAACGGCACGCAGCCGAGGTGCAAGCCTTAGAACCGCCACCACTGGATTGATGGCTCCGGCGCCCAGAGCCCCCGGCCCTGCCCGGAGGACTTTGAAAACGGGGGCTTTGAGCGGCTCGTCGCCTTCCTGAAAGGCCAGCGACATATCTGTATAGTGGGACAGGCAACGCGTTAGCTTCCTGACAACAGTCATTCGTTTTTTGTCTATTCGGCCCCGAACTCCGACTTGGTGCCGGCATGGCGACGCTGCCGATTGCCGGCCCCGTCGCGACCGTGATCCTTAAATACGCCTGGCGGAGGAATAACATCCGCATTTGACTGGGCCACGGGCGGCCACGGCCTACCCGGCGCCGGCTTTGGCACATAGATGCCACCAGCGGCATGACCGAAGCTGGCCGCTGGACCGCGGCCGGCGCGCCCGTGGCAAGCGGGCGATCACCACTGCCGGCAACGGATTGAGTGCTTACGCCGCCGAGTGGATCTTCCCGATGCCGCCGCTCCCGTTAGCGAGGCCGCTGTGCGAGAGTTCGGTATGGGTGGCGGCCGTGCGCCTCTTTGATTGAAGCCAGACGACTATACTCTGCATTGGCAGCAGCAGTCGCGTGACCAAAGTCCTTCCTGATAAAGGCGAACCAACTGCGCCCATCAGTTGGTCAATGGCGACTGGATAAAGTTGATTGACAGCCCATGCCTGTCGCCTCTACCTTACAAAGATCAAATGTACTTTGACATTTGTATTCCTGCTCATGCAGGTCGGGTCGGGAGGGGCCAGATGGACAAGCCGCTACTGGAAGCTACTGGCTTTCGGAAAGCCTTCGATGGCGTACCCGCCCTGCGCGACGGACAGTTCACGCTGCAGCCTGGGTCAGTTCATGCGCTGTGCGGCGGCAATGGGGCCGGCAAATCCACATTCCTGAAGATCCTCATGGGGATTCACCGGCGGGACGGGGGAACTCTGCTGCGCGATGGCAAGGCGGTCACCTTCGCCAGCCCGTCTGAGGCCTTGGCCAACGGCATCTCCATCATTGAGCAGGAACTGAGCCCCGTCCCCGCAATGACCGTTGCCGAAAACATCTACCTTGGACGCGAACCCGTTGGCGCCTTCGGCCGCATCCGGTTCAAGGAGATGAATGAAAAGGCGCAGGCGCTGCTGGACGGGTTCCAATTCGGGATCAGGGCCGACACCATGATGATGGACCTGACGGTCGCAGAAACGCAGCTTGTCGAGATCGCGAAGGCCCTCAGCTATGACGCCGAGGTGATCATCATGGACGAGCCGACTTCGGCCTTGGGCGAAGCCGAGGCGGACCAGCTTTTCGCGGCCATTGAGGTTCTCAAATCACATGGCAAGGGCGTGATCTATGTCAGTCACCGCCTGTCCGAAATCTTCTCGATCTGCGACAGCTATACCGTGTTTCGTGACGGGGCCTTCGTCGAAAGCGGTGCGATTGTTGATATCGACAAGGATCGCCTGATTCAGCTGGTGGTCGGCCGCCCCCTGACCGAAGAGTTCGTCAAGGAAAACACCCCACAGGCCGAGGAACTGCTGGCCGTCCGTGGCCTGTCTGCAGATCACGGCGTCCGCAATGTGAGCTTTTCGCTGCGGCGAGGAGAAGTTCTCGCGCTTTACGGTCTGATGGGCTCGGGTCGGACCGAGATTTTCGACCGCCTCTTCGGCCTGTCGGACGAGACCGAGGGTGAGATATCGATCAACGGATCGCGTGTCGACATCCCCTCGCCCAGTGCGGCAATCGCGGCGGGACTTGCCTATGTGACTGAGGATCGCAAACACTCTGGCCTGATCCTGTCGGGCAGCGTGCGCGACAATCTGTGCCTTGCCACCCTAGACCGCATGTCGGCCGGACCGGTGATGAAGTCGCGGTGCGAGGCGGATGCGGCCGAGCGCATGATCCGGACTCTGAACATCAAGACGGCGTCGGACAAGCTTTCGGTTTCGGGCCTTTCGGGGGGCAACCAGCAGAAGGTCGTGCTGGGCAAGTGGTTCCTGACCGAACCGCGGATCCTGCTGCTGGACGAGCCGACGCGCGGTGTGGATGTCGGCGCCAAGCGCGAGATCTATCGCGTCATGTCGGATTTCACCCAGGCCGGAGGGGCGGTCATCATGATCTCGTCCGAAACGGACGAGGTTCTGGGCATGGCCGACCGCGCCGTGGTGATGCGTGATGGCCGCGTGGCCGGCGAATTGGACCGGGCGGATTTCTCCGCCGAGAAACTGCTGCATCTCGCAGCCTGAGACGACAAGCAGGACCGCCGCGGGGACATGGCCCGCAGCCGATCCGCAGATTGGGAGGAAGCCGGTGGAACAGCAGATCAAGGCCGAGGCTCCGGCCGGCGCAGGTACGGAACAACCGCGGACGATATCGTCCCGCATCGGGCCGCTCGCGCAGCGATACGGCATCCTGATCGCACTGGCCGCCCTTTGCGTCGTCCTGTCGCTGGTCAGCGAGAACTTCCTGACGTCCCGCAACATCATCAACGTGCTGCGGCAGACCTCGATCAACGGCATCCTGGCCATCGGCATGACCTTCGTCATCCTGACCCGCGGGATCGACCTGTCGGTCGGGTCCGTGGTGGCACTGGCGGGCGTCGTCTCGGCCAGCTTCGCCACGACCTCGGCCAGCGGGTTCATCCCGGGTGCGCCATACGTGGCGATCCTGCCGATGATTGTCGGCGTGGTGACAGGCATCGCGATGGGTGCGCTGTCGGGCTTGGCTGTGGCGCGGTTCCTGGTCCCGGCATTCGTGGCGACGCTTGGCATGCTGTCGGCAGCGCGCGGTCTGACGTTGATCTATTCCGGCGGCCGCCCCATCCCTGCCCTGACTGACGGTTACCGCTGGATCGGAACCGGCGACATCGCTGGCATTCCCGTTCCGATCATCCTCTTCGCGCTCGTCTTCGCGGTCGCCCACTTCGTTCTGACGCGGACCCGCTTTGGCCGGCACGTCTACGCTGTCGGCGGCAACCCGCATGCGGCGAAGGTGTCGGGTCTTCCGGTCCGGCGCATCCGGTTCGCGGTCTACGTTATTTCAGGCGCCTTGGCCGGGATCGCCGGCATGGTTCTGGCGGCGCGGACCGGCTCTGCCCTGCCCCAGGCCGGCGTGGCCTATGAACTGGACGCGATCGCCGCCGTGGTCATCGGCGGTACAAGCCTGGCGGGTGGCATCGGTCGCGTCAGTGGCACGGTCATCGGCGCGTTGCTGATCGGCGTCATGAACAACGGCCTCGATCTGCTTGGGGTCGAATCCTACTACCAGCAGGTGATCAAGGGGGCGCTGATCGTCGCCGCAGTCCTGCTGGATCGCTCTCGCAAGTCCGAGGACTAGGCCCCGGACCTGCGCAGAAACTCGTTTCACATATCGGGAGGAATACCGGAATGACGATGAAGATGATGATGACCGCCAGCGCCCTGGCGCTTGGTGTCTCGGCAGGCGCCGCCAGCGCGCAGGACGAGCCGCTGAAAATCGGCCTGGCGGCCTATGGCCTGAATGCCGAGTTCATGCAGCTCTGGTCGGCTGCAGGCGAAACCCACCCCGCCGTCAAGTCGGGCATGGTCGAGCTGACGATTTTCGACGGCCGCTATGATGCCCTGGTCCAGCAGGACCAGTTCGAGACCATGATCACCCAGGGTTTCGACGCGATCGTCTTCGCGCCCATGGACGTTGAGGCTGGCGCCACGGCGGTCCAGCTTGCCGTCGATGCGGGCATTCCCGTCGTGGGGTCGAACGCACGCGTCAACAGCGACCAGTTGACCGCCTATGTCGGCTCGGACGACGTCGAGGCGGGATATCTCGAGGCGAAGGCCGTTCTGGACAAGATGGAGTGCCAGGGCGATGTCGTCATCATTGAAGGCCCAATCGGCCAGTCGGGAGAGATCCAGCGCGGCGAAGGCAACGAGAAGGCCTTGGCCGAGTGCCCTGACGTCAGCGTGCTCGAGCGTCAGACCGCGAACTGGTCGCGGGCCGAAGCGCAGAGCCTGATGGAGAACTGGCTGACCGCCCATGGCACGGACATCAAGGGCGTGATCGCCCAGAACGACGAAATGGCACTCGGCGCCATTGAGGCGATCAAGGCCGCGGGTCTCGATGTCTCGGACTTCGCCATCGCCGGCGTCGACGGTGTGACCGACGCGCTGAACGCGGTCAAGCAGGGCGAGATGGCGTCCATCCTGCAGGACGGCGAAGCCCAGGCACTGGGCGCGATCGACGTGGCGATCAAGGCGGTCCGGCCGGACTATGAGCCGATGTCCGGTATTTGGGAAGAATACCCCGAGATGCCTTGGAATGACGGTGCGGACACCGAATACAACGTGCCCTGGACGCCCGTCACGGCCGAGAACGTGGATGCCCTGCTGGCCGAGCGTCAATAACCCCCTTCCCCGGGCACTCCCCAATTGCCGGAGGATGCCCGGGACACCATCCGGACAACGCATGATCCGACGCGGCCAGGCAACCGGCCTCATGCGCCTGTCTTTGCAGGAATAGGACCCCTTTCATGTCTGCTTCACTCGAATTTTCTCTGGCGGGAAAGACCGCGGTCGTGACGGGGGCCGCTTCTGGCATCGGTGCGGCGATTGCCGAAGCCTTTGCGGCCAAGGGGGCCGCGGTCGCTCTGCTGGACATGAACCTGGACGCGGCTTCGAAGAAAGCCGCCGATCTGGGCAACAATGCGCGCGCCTTTGCCTGCAACGTTACTGACGCAGCCAGCATCCAGACCGCGGTCGCTGATGTCCTTGCCGAGTTCCAGGCGATCGACATTCTGGTCAACTCGGCCGGTATCGTCGATCTGGCCCCCGCCGAGGAACTGTCCCAGACGGCCTGGACACGCACGATCGACGTGAACCTGACTGGAAGCTTCCTGATGGCGCAGTCAATCGGTCAGGCCATGATCAGGGCCGGCAAGGGCGGGCGGATCATCAACCTGGCCAGCCAGGCAGGGTCGGTCGCCATCGACGGTCACGTCGCCTATTGCGCCTCGAAGTTCGGCATCATCGGCGTCACGAAGACGCTGGCGCTGGAATGGGGCCGTCATGGGATCACCGTGAACTCGATTTCGCCCACGGTGGTGCTGACGGAACTGGGCCGCAAGGCGTGGGAGGGGCCGAAAGGCGATGCGATGAAGGCGCAGATCCCCGCAGGCCGCTTCGCCGAACCCGAGGAGATCGCCGCAGCGGCGGTGTTCCTGGCCTCGGATGCGGCGGCGATGATCAATGGTGCGGACCTGCTGGTCGACGGCGGATATACGGTGAAATGATGAGGAACGACGAACTTCAATCTGGCACCATGGCGATGCAGCGCTTTGTCAACGATCCCGACGACCTGGTCGACGAGACGGTGGCGGGGTTCATCAAGGCGCATCGCGACTTGGTCGCCAAGGACCCGATGAACCCGCGCGTGGTGGTGTCGCGCTTTGCCCCGCAGGACGGGCGGGTCGGCATCGTGACAGGTGGCGGCTCGGGGCATGAACCCGCATTTATCGGTTATGCGGGCCGCAACATGGTGGACGCCGTCGCAGTTGGTGAGCTTTTCTCTTCTCCGACCGCGAAAAGCTTTGCGGACGCGATCCGGGCGGCCGATGGAGGCGCAGGCGTGGCGGTTCTCTATGGCAACTACGCCGGCGACAATATGAACGTGCGGATGGCGTCGGACATGGTCGCCGCCGAAGGTATCGAGGTGGCGACTGTCGTGGCCAATGACGACGTCTGCTCGGCACCGCCGGAGGAGCGCGCCAAGCGGCGGGGCGTTGCCGGAGAGATCTTCATGTGGAAGATCGGCGGCGCCAAGGCCGCCATGGGCGGCACGCTGTCCGAGGTGCAGGCCGCCGCGCAGCGGGCGATCGACGCCTGCCGCTCGATCGGTGTGGGTTTGGGTCCCTGCACCCTGCCCGCCGTCGGCCACCCTAATTTCCAGATCCAGGCCGGCACCATGGAGGTCGGAATCGGCCATCACGGCGAGCCGGGCACGCGCGTCGAACCCCTCAAGCCCGCCGACGAAGTCGCGGACGAGATGCTGCGCATCATTCTGGACGATCAGGACCTTGCCGAGGGCACCGAGGTGGCGGTCCTGGTGTCGGGCCTGGGCGCAACCCCGGTCAATGAGCTCTACGTTCTCTATGATCGCATCGAAGTCGGCCTTGAGTGCGCCGGCCTGCGCGTGCACCGCGCATTCGTAGGCAACTATTTCACGTCGCTGGAAATGATCGGCGCCACGCTGACAGTGATGGCGCTGGACGACGAATTGAAAGAGCTGCTGGACGTCGAGTGCGCGGCCCCCGGAATGACGGTCCACGGGCCGGCGGTCCAGGCCACGGTGCGCAGCACAGGTCAGCGCCGCGCCACGACTGCTGCCAAGGATCAGGGCCGGACCACCCGCGCCCCCGAAGCGGCCGCCACGCCAAGGCTGAACCTGCGCAACGCCGGCGGGATCGTCCAGGACCTGGCCAATGTGATTGTGGCGAACAAGGCCTACCTCTCCGAGATCGATGGCCTGATCGGTGACGGCGACCACGGCATCAACATGGCCAAAGGGTTCGGACGGGCATCCGAGCGGGTATCGGGCAAGGACCTATCCCTGCACGACGCCTTCATGGTGCTGTCAGACGTGCTGATGTCAGAGATCGGCGGGTCCATGGGGCCGCTCTATGGCTTCATGTTCCGAAACATGGCCTTGGCGGTCGAGGATCGGAATGCGGTCGATGCCGAAGGTTTCTCGGTGATGCTGAAGGCGGGACTTGCAGGTGTCCGCACCACCGGCTCGGCCTCGGTCGGCGACAAGACCCTGATGGACTGCCTGGTGCCGGCCGTCGAAGCATTCGACGCCAGCCGTGCGAAGGGCTTTACCGAAGCCCTGACCGACATGACCGGTGCAGCTGAAAGGGGCCGCGACAGCACGGTCGACATGGTGGCAAGGCTGGGTCGGGCGAGCCGTCTTGGCGAAAGGTCGCGCGGCGTTCTGGATGCTGGCGCCACGTCCTGCTGCCTGATCCTGACGGCGCTTGGGGCAAGCGTCGCGGGAAGGCTGGAGACCGCCTGATCATGGCCCGCGGGAGGTGGCTTGCAACGCCTCTCGCGGTTGTGCCAACTGGTTGCATCATGCAGATGTTCACCAGACGCGACCTCACCTCCCTCTTCCGAAGCCTGGCCGATCGAATGGCTGCGGAACAGGACCACCTTGCCGAGCTCGACGGAGAGATCGGCGACGCGGATCACGGCGTCGCCATGTCCGGTGGCTTTGCCGCGGCCGCACGCGCGCTCGGTGAGACGGAAGACAACGGGCAGTCCCTGGGCCGCGGCCTTCAGCTTGCGGCCCTTGCCTTCCTGAACGAGGTCGGGGCGACCACGGGCCCCCTGTATGCCAGCGCTCTTCAGCGCGCGGCGATGGTTTTTGATGAAGATGATCAGATCCCCGCAAACCGCCTGCCAGAATTGGTGGCGGCCATGTCCAATGGGATTGAAAGCCGCGGTCACGGCAGGCTTGGCGACAAGACCATGGTCGATGCCTGGGTGCCCGCCGCGCATGCCGCACGTGCCGGGCTGAATGCCGGCCACGACCTCGCCGCGACACTGCGCGCCGCGGCTGACGCCGCCGCCGAGGGTGCCGAGGCCACGCGCGCCATGATGGCATCAAAAGGCCGAGCCGCGCGGCTGGGGCGGCGCAGCGTCGGGCATCTGGATCCTGGTGCCGTTTCGGCGGCTGCTCTGCTCGATGCGCTGGCCAGCTGGGCCGCCGCCAGGTTCGGAGCAAGCTGATGCCGCATGCGCCTGCCGCACGAGGCGGAGCGGGAACCGCACGCACCCCCATGCGCTTTGGCGAGGACCCGCTGCTCTGGGCCGCATGGCTCTATTACGAGGAGGGGCTGACCCAAGGTGACATCGCGACCAGGATGGGCGTGTCCCGTGCCACGGTGAACGCCTATCTCGCCGAGGCGCGAACCGGCGGCATTGTGACCATCGAGATCGACCCGGATCGCTTCCGCTCCCTCAGCATCGCGCAGGCGCTCCACGATCATTTCGGGCTGATGGACTGCCTCGTCATCCCCTCAAGCGGCAGCGAAAGCCCCCTGATCGACCGTCTTGGCGTGGCAGGCGCCCAAGTACTGTCGCGTCTTGCCCAGTCTGGGGATACCGTCGCCGTGACTTGGGGACGCACGGTTCTGGCGACGGCTGGCCGGGTCAGCCGGGGCAACCTGCAAGACCTGCGGGTCGTCCAGGCGACCGGCGGAACCACCGCCAGGATCCCTTGGACGCCGGAAGCTTGCGCGACGACCTTGGCGGAAGCTCTGGGTGCCCGCTGCATCCCGATATCGGCGCCGGCGGTCGTTTCGTCGTCCGAGATGCGGGACCTGCTGCTGCGCGAATCTGTCGTCGCTGAGCAGTTGGCGGTCCTTGCCGGCGCCGACAGGATCGTGTTGGGAATATCGTCCTTGCGCCCGGAAAGCACGATCCACAGCAGCGGCTTCTTCGACGACGTCACGATGCGCGATCACTATCACGCCGCGGTGGGGAGCATTGCGGGACGGCTGATCTCGGCCCGTGGCGAGGCCGTTGATGGGCCGCTCGAACCCCGCACGATCGGAATCGGCCTGGATGCGCTGCGGCGCATCCCTTGCCGGATCGGCGTCGCCGGCGGGATGGACAAGGTACAGGCGATCCTGGCCGCTCTGCGCGGCGGTCTGGTCAACGTGCTGGTCACCGACGCGGACACGGCACGCGCAATCCTGACTGCCGAGGGCGTCGACAGTTCGCCCCCAGTTCGCCAGACCCGGCAGGAACCTGTGCTACCCGAGCGCCTGCAGGTGAAGAAGTTCCTGAACCGGCCGCAGGACGCCGTGAACGAAATGGTCGGCGGCGCGCTTCTGGCCCATGAAGACCTTCTGGGCCCGGTCGAAGGGTCGCCGCGGGCGTTGCGCACTGTGCAAGCGGCGCGGCCCGGCAAGGTCGGGCTGGTGATCGGCGGCGGCTCGGGCCACGAGCCGGGCTTTCTGGGTTATGTCGGCCAAGGCCTGGCCGACGCGGTCGCGATCGGCAACGTCTTCGCCGCGCCACCACCCGAACCCATCCTGGCCGCGACGCTTGCCGCCGATGCCGGCGCCGGAGTGCTGCACATCTTCGGCAACTTCTCGGGCGACATCATGAACTTCGAGATGGCCGCCGAGATGGCTGCAGCCAAGGGCATCGCGGTCAGAACGGTGATCACGACCGACGACATCGCTTCGGCGCCGGCCGATGCTCGCGCTGCGCGTCGCGGGGTGGCAGGCAACGTCTTCATTTTCAAGATCGCAGGCGCAGCCTGCGACCGGATGATGCCGCTGGAGGCCTGTGCCGCCCTCGCCACCCGCGCAAGCCAGCGTTGCTACACGATGGGAATAGCGCTCGAGCCGGGTGCATCATTGGATTCCCGCCGCCCCAGTTTCCGGCTTGGTGCGGAACTGATGGAGATCGGTGTCGGCGTGCATGGCGAACGGGGCATAGACTGCGTGAAGATGACCACGGCCGACGACGCCGCAGACCTGATCGTCGACCGCATCCTTACCGAGATGCAGCCGCAAGAGGGTCACCGCGTCGCCCTGCTGGTGAACTCGCTCGGCAGCACACCGAAAATGGAACTCTACATCATCAACCGAAGGATCCGGCAACGGTTTCGTGCCCGCGGCGTCGAGGTTCACCGAACGCTGGTCGGCCACTACTACACCTCGCTCGACATGGTTGGCGTTTCGATCACCGTATTGCATCTGGATGAGGAACTGACGTCCCTGATCGATCACCCGTGTCATTCGCCTGCCCTTACCGTGATCTGATTCCGTACGAAAGCAGCGGCGGATGGTGCGACTGATAACGCCGCGTCGTGGCAAGGCTGTTTCACAAACCGACGCCACGGAGTGACCGCAGTCGCTTTACAAGAGGGTGATGGCGGAAGGGACAGGTGTTCCAGGCAAGGCCCGTGTCCAACGTAGCTGATGCAGCACCGTCAGACGCTTGCAGCCCCTATGCCAGCGAAACCTCGGGCAGCAGGACGATAAAAATCTTTGGCTCGATGGATGGTTCCCGGAGTGATCGGTGTATCGCGGCTGATGATGGGCTGGTGGAGCCAGCAGCAATGAACATGGGCAACCATAGTATCCGGCTCGGTATACCCAAAGTTGCCTGCAGCTCATGCCGCCTGCGCAGGCCGTGCTGCCCGCGCAGGGCCAGGAGGCGTCACTCGGATAGGCTGGCGGCCAAGCTTTTTACGTCGGGACCGGATGCTTTGGGAACGATCCGATAGGCTGCATTGACGAAACAAAAAATCGAAAACCCGACCAGGCCTATACACACCCCGACAACGATTACCTGACCGTAGACCTGGCCCGATAGCCAGTCGAATGCCTCGCCTACGCCGCCGGCCGCCTGCGGGTCGGCGCGCCATGCCGCGAAGAGGAAAAGCAGGCCGATCACACCGATGACGACTCCTTGGGCGATCAGGCCCGCCTTCAGGATCGGGTTCCAGCGCGTGGTGAACCTGCTGGCCCGCAGGTGCTTGCGGTACTTCTCTTTCCATCCCTTTCGCGCATAGTACACCCCCGTCGCCACGATCAGGATTCCGATCAGGCCGATGATCCAGCGCCCGCCCGGCCACTGCATCACCGTTCCGACATAGCGCGGTATCGATGACCCCTCCTCGGAACCGCCACGGCCGAAGAGGAGAGAAAAGGCGATGGCACCGATGGTCAGGTGAAGCAGGCCGGTGACGACCATGCCGATCCGGGCGATGATGCCCTTTCCGCCGCTGCCGTAGTCCTCAAGGTCATAGGCTGCATCGATGAAGCGCCAGAGAGCATAGGCCAGCATCCCCAGCAGGATGAGGAACAGCGCGATGCCCCCTCCCCACGTGTTCTCAAGCCAGCCGAGCGCGGAGGACGTGTCCTGGGCCTGACCGCCGCGCCATATCGAATAGAGCGAGATTCCCGCAACTGCCAGGTAGACCAACCCACGGCCAGAATATCCGATCTGCATTACCGGTATCGCCCAACCCATGTCTTTCCCAGCCATCCTTCCCCTCCCACAACTCAAGTCGAAGCCTGTGCTTCTGATTTACCCGTCTTTCAACGATGCGCCTCGGCATTGGATCCAAGTTTTTATTTTTTGGACACACCGGAAAGCATCGCCGCTCGGCACTCGATCAAGGCTGCGCCGCGTCATCGGTCGGGATCATCGTCCGAGTATCCTCATCGGCCTTGGGGGTGATCGCCGGAATGAACAGGACCAAAGTTTGATCTGCTGATGTGCCTGCGCCGTGCTAGCCTGAAATTTGGCATGGGCTTCGGGAGAGCGGAGTGACCGATCGACAGCACGTCAAGGAGATCGAGCAGGTGCTCGATGGCTCACAGACGGGGCGGGACGGTTTCGTGTCGGCCTCGTGGCGGCGCTGTGTCGAGCTTTACGGCATGGATCCCTCTCGCAACGATCCGGCCCATATCGTGACCGAGGCGGAACTGCGCGATCACCGCAAGCAGGCCGAATGGATGATCGGCGCTGCGCGGTCCAGCCTGCAGAGCCTGTTCCGGCAGGTCGCAGGCCAGAACTATGTCCTGCTTCTGACTGACGCTAAGGGTGTCTGCGTCGACTTCTTTGGCGACGACCTGTTTGTCAACGATTTGCGAGGTGCAGGGCTTTATCTTGGATCAAACTGGTCCGAGGACCTCGCCGGCACCTGCGGTGTCGGCGCCTGCATCGTCATGCAGGAGCCGGTGACGGTTCATCAGGACGACCATTTCGGAAATGCCCATGTCTCGCTCAGCTGTACCGCCGCGCCGATCTTCGACAGCCTCGGGGGGCTGGCGGCGGTGCTGGATATCTCGCTGCTCCGCTCTCCGTCGCCGAAGCGCAGCCAGAACCTGGCAATGAGCCTTGTCACCAATGCGGCGCGGCGTGTCGAGATGGCGAACCTGATGGCGGAGGGCCGGCGCGACTGGGTGCTCCGGCTGTCCGACAGCCCCGAATTTCTTGATGTTGATCCCGAGGCTGCCGTGCGGCTGGATGGCTCCGGCCGGGTCCTTGGCTATACGCGCGGCGCGCGCCGCCTGTTCCCCGATGGTGGCGCGATCCTCGGGCGTCGCATCGACGAGGTGCTGGGACTGACCATCGACGACCTGCCGGACCTGATGCGCGACCGCCCGACCGAAGACCGCATCATCGAGCTGCGGGATGGCGGCGCGCTTTTCGGTCACGCCATCGCCCCCCAGGCGCCGCGGACGGCCCCGCGCAGCAGCCGCCAAGGCGGACCGCTTGCCGGTCTGGCGGGCGACGATCCGACGATGGAGCAGGTTCTGGGGCGGGCGTCGAAGCTCGCGCGCACGAACGTGCCGCTGCTGGTCACCGGCGAGACGGGAACGGGTAAGGCCAAGCTTGCCCGCGCGATTCACATGGTCGGCACGGCAAGCGGCTTTCTGAGCCTCGACTGCGCCGGGCTGTCCGCCGAGACGCTGCAGAAGAGCTGCGCCGATGTCAGCGGTCCGACGACGCTTGTGCTGCGCCGGATCGAGGATCTGGCAGAGGACACGGCTGCCGCGCTGGCGGCGATCCTGGACGGTCGGGCGTGCCTGAGGCCGCTGTCGACATCATGCGTCGCGCCTGGGGCGCTGGATCTTCCGCGTCCCCTGTTCCACCGCCTTGCCGGCGCGACGCTAAGCCTGCCGCCGCTGCGCCACCGACGGGACCTAAGCGTGCTTCTGGACCGGCTGCTTCGGAGGCGCGCGCCGGATGACATGCGCCTGTCGCCCTCGGCCCGTGCCGCGCTGCTGGGACGATCGTGGCCCGGCAACTTCCGCGAGCTTGAACAGGTGCTGGATGTGGCGATCGCGCTTTGCGAGGGGCGTGTGATCGACCTGCCCGACCTGCCCGCGCCCATCAACGCGCAGACCCCTGAGATCGAGGTGGTCGAACCGCTGGAGCAGATCATGGAGGCCTGCGGGTGGAACATGTCCTGCGCCGCGCGACGCCTGGACGTCAACCGCTCGACCATCCTGCGCCGCCTGCGCAGGGCGGGGTTGCAGCCGCCAGCCTGAGCTGTTGCGCAGCGTTGCGCACGCAACATGCCGCATCGCAGCGGAAGATTTTCAGGCCCCCGCATCGACCTTTCTGTGGATCGCGCGACGCCGCGCGCCCGATACTCCCCCTGCCTAAAGGAGGAGACGCAATGCTTGACACAACCGCGACGACCCGCACGCAAGAGGTGTTGGACACGCTCAATTCAGCACTGGCTGCGGGTGACGTGGACGGCGTGAAGGCGCTGTTCGCCACCGACAGCTATTGGCGCGACCTGGTATCCGTGACTTGGAACCTGAAGACGGTCGAAGGCCCGGACGGTGTGGCCGACATGCTGTCGCAACAGCTGGCGCATACGATGCCCGGCAACTTCCAGATCCAGTCTGGGGAAATGCCCGCCGAGGAGGACGGCGTCATCACCACCTGGATCACCTTCGAGACAAAGGTCGGCCGCGGCTGGGGCCTGATGCGACTGAAGAACGACCGCATCTGGACGCTGCTGACGGCGCTGCAGGAACTGAAGGGCTTCGAGGAGAACCGCGGCAAGCGCCGACCGATAGGCGCCGAGCATGGCGCCCGGAAGAACCGCACCACCTGGAAAGAGGGCCGCAAGGCGGAGGAGGCCCGCCTTGGCTATGACACCCAGCCCTACACGGTCATCGTGGGCGGCGGCCAAGGCGGCATCGCCCTGGGCGCGCGGTTGCGACAGCTAGGGGTGCCGACCATCGTGCTCGACAAGCACGACCGGCCCGGCGACCAGTGGCGCAGCCGCTACAAGTCGCTCTGCCTTCACGACCCGATCTGGTATGACCACCTGCCCTACATCAAGTTTCCCGACAACTGGCCGGTCTTCACGCCCAAGGACAAGGTCGGCGACTGGCTGGAGATGTACACCAAGGTCATGGAGATCAACTATTGGACACGCTCGGAGGTGCAGTCCGCGCGGTACGACGAGATGTCGGGCACCTGGACGGTCAAGGTGAACCGCGACGGCGAGCAGGTCACCCTGAGGCCTACGCAACTGGTGCTGGCCACCGGCATGTCGGGCAAGCCGAACATGCCGCAATTTCCTGGTATGGACAGCTTCAAGGGCCAGATCCAGCATTCATCCCAGCATGACGGCCCGGACGCCTGGACCGGCAAGAAGGTCGTGGTCATCGGCTCCAACAACTCTGCCCACGACATCTGTGCCGCCCTGTGGGAGGCTGATGCCGACGTCACGATGGTGCAGCGTTCCTCGACCCATATCGTCAGGTCGGACAGCCTGATGGAGATCGGGCTCGGCACGCTCTACTCCGAGGAAGCGCTGGCAAACGGCGTGACCACCGAGAAGGCGGACATGATCTTCGCCTCCCTGCCCTACCGGATCATGCACAAATTCCAGATCCCGCTCTATGACAAGATGCGCGAGCGTGATGCCGAATTCTATGCCGGACTGGAAAAGGCGGGGTTCGACCTCGACTGGGGCGACGACGGCTCGGGCCTCTTCATGAAGTACCTGCGGCGTGGATCGGGCTATTATATCGACGTCGGCGCCAGCCAGTTGATCATCGACCAAGAGGTGAAGCTGGTCAAAGGCCAGGTCGATCACTTCGAGGAAGACGTCGTCGTGCTGACGGATGGCACCCGTTTGACGGCGGATCTTGTCGTCATGGCAACGGGCTATGGCAGCATGAACGGATGGGCTGCCGACCTGATCAGCCAGGAGGTGGCCGACAGGGTCGGCAAGGTCTGGGGCCTCGGCTCTGACACGACCAAGGATCCCGGCCCGTGGGAGGGCGAGCAGCGCAACATGTGGAAACCCACGCAGCAGGAGAACTTGTGGTTCCACGGCGGCAACCTGCACCAGTCGCGGCACTATTCGCTCTACCTGGCGCTTCAGCTCAAAGCCCGGATGGAGGGCTTGGACACCCCTGTCTATGGCCTTCAGCAGGTTCACCACCTGTCCTGAGCCATCCCGCGCCCGGCCGTCCGGGCGCACACCCTCGACAATGGAGAGAGACATGAAAGCAGCACGTTGGCATGGCGTGAAGGACATCCGCGTCGAAGACATCGCAGAGCCAAGCCCGCAACCGGGCGAGGTCAAGGTCAAGGTTGCGTGGACCGGCATCTGCGGCAGCGACCTGCATGAATACCTTGCCGGCCCGATCTTCGTGCCCGTCGCAGAGGATCATCCCCTCAGCCACGACAAGGCGCCGATCACCATGGGCCATGAATACTGCGGCACCGTGGCCGAGCTTGGCGAGGGCGTCGCCGGGCTGGCGGTCGGCGACAGGGTGGCTATCGAGCCGATCTTTGCCTGCGGCACCTGTGCGGCCTGCCGCGAGGGCAAATACAACCTTTGCGACAAGCTTGGCTTCGTCGGGTTGTCGGGCGGGCATGGCGGTTTCGCGGCCTTTTCGGTCGTGCCGGCACGCATGGTTCACAAGATGCCGGGTGGCCTCTCGATGGAGCAAGGTGCGCTGGTTGAACCCGCGGCAGTGGCGCTGCATGCCGTCCGGCTGTCGAAGATCAGGGCCGGCGATACGGCTGCGGTATTCGGGGCCGGCCCGATCGGCCTGCTGGTCGTCGAGGCGCTTCGCGTCGCCGGAGCGGCGCAGATTCACGTGGTCGAGCCATCAGATATCCGGCGCCGAAAGGCACTGGAGCTGGGTGCGACGACGGCCACCGATCCGGCATCCTCCGATGCCGTCGCCCTGATCCGCGAGACCACCGGGGGCGTGCATGTCGCCTTTGAGGTGACCGGTGTCCCGCAGGTTCTGGCCCAATGCATCAACGCCACACGACACGAAGGACAGACGCTGATCGTATCGATCTGGGAGGCCGACGCCGGCTTCCAGCCCAACACGGTCGTGTTGAAGGAGCGTCAGTTGCAGGGCACCATTGCCTATCGCAATGTCTATCCTGCCGTTATGGAACTGATGACACAGGGATATTTCAGCGCAGAGAAGCTGGTGACCAAGAGGATCGGCATAGACGACATCGTCCGTGAAGGTTTTGAGGCGCTGGTCGCTGAAAAAGCCCACGTAAAGATCCTCGTCGAGGCACCCGCATAGCACCTGCAGGTCGCGGGACGAAACCCGACCCGCGCCCTACAGGTCCAAACGTCACCGGTCTGGCGTCGCTGCCTTTCACCTACGGCGTTTTCAACGCGTATACGCGTTGACCACTTCCCATCATCTCCGCTGGCCTATGGTCACCGATTGTCCGATGGGGCGGCAGCAGCCTTGACTGCGTCCAGCTTTGGACGGCGACGTTCATTCCTTCCCTGCCAACGGGCAAGGGTCTTCCCTCACGATGATGCGGGTCAGGATCTTATAGACGCGTCGTTACACGACCCTTTCTCTGAGACGCTTCACGACGGAGTTATTGCAGCCTCAAGCACACTTTAAACGTACTGGATGGCCCATGTCTGGGCTGGAGTGCAGCCCAAGTGTCAGGTGGCCTTCACGAACTCGTGGCAGAAGCCGGTCAGCCCTCTTTCGGTTGACGATTTACGATGGATCGGTACATCCGCCCCGACGTCTTGGTTGATAATGGTATCACCGCCTCCGAAGTGTATCGCAGGCACCTCCTAGATTCCAGATTCATTGAGTTTCATAGCCAGAACGAGACAGTTGCGGCCAATGCGATGGCTGAGAGGTATGTCTCCGGGCATCCGTCGTAGCGGGTTGCTCCATATGAGGAGGATCAGACAACAGTCCGGTGGACTGTCTTCCCGGCGATTGGCCAGTTCTTGAGGCGTCCGACCATGATCTCGATGCGATTGCGGCGTTTGTCGCGGCGCCTGTCGTATCTTGCAGGCTTTTTGCGGGACTTCCGGCCGGGGATGCAGGCTGTTATCCCTCTGTCCTGCAACGATTTTCGCAGCCAGTCCGCATCATGGCCCCGGTCCGCCAGGAACCAGTCTGCCTGCGGCAGACCGTCCAGAAGCGCCGCCGCGCCGGTGTAGTCGCTGACCTGTCCTGCCGACAGGAAGAACCGGATAGGTCTTCCTTTCGCATATGTGACGGCGTGCAGCTTTGTGGTCCGTTCTCGGGCGAAACTGTCCGCTGGACAGTTTCTTCTTCCCTCGCACCCTTTCGTTCGACCGATCTGGCGACCACGCCCCCCTTTTTCGCGCGCAGGCTGCACGCCGTGCGGTGCGCCTTCAGACAGGTCGCATCGATCATGATCGTCTTCGGATCGGTGCTTTCGGCGGCAAGGCCGACCATGATCCGGGCGAAGACGCCGTTATCGCTCCAACGCTTCCAGCGATTGTAGAGGGTCTTCGGCGGTCCATATTCCCTCGGCGCATCGCATCATCGCAAGCCATTGCGGTTGATGAAGATAATGCCGCTCAGCACCCGCAGATCATCCACGCGTGGGCGGCCATGGCTCTTGGGAAAGAACGGACGAAGACGCGCCTTCTGCGCCTCCGTCAGCCAGAACAGGTTGCTCATTGATCAGGTCTCCTTGCGGCGGCCTGAATCACGCAAAGGGCGTAAAATCAATGGGTCTGGAGCTAGGGCCAGTCCGCAGGGAGACGCGTGAGACGCGGCTTCAATGGATGGTCAATCGCGCTCAGGCGCGGGCGCAGGTTCCGACGGGGCCGGAAGCAGCAACCGACCAGAACAAAGATAATTTAAATAACACTACTACGCTCCAATTGGAGGAGACCCTGACCGCCTGCTTTGAGGCTCTCGGTCCATGGGCCACTGCAGAGAATATGCAGGGCCTTTCCGACGATCTCAGAACGTTGAGCGGCTGGATAGATAAGGGCATTGACCTGCATCTCCACATTCTGCCGGTGCTGGCTGAGAAAGGGAGGAGCCAAGGAAAGATCCCGTTCTTGCGCACCTGGCGGTACTTCGAAGTTCCAATCAGCAAGGCTGTGAACAGAAAGCGGCCGCAGACCATGAACCTGCAAGCCAAGGCGAAGCAAGTTCAGACCGATCCCGCACTCCCGGAGGAAGAAGCCATGAAGACGAATGCGCAGCACGCGGCGGTGCCCTCTCCTGCGGAATCGATGCCGGCATCTCAGTACCGAATGCTGCATCCGGCCCAAGGGAAGGAGGAGCAAATACAGTTCATCGAGGCACTCACCGCAATGACGGCTGGCCGCAAACGACGTTCCGGAAAGGCGGAGGTGTGAAGGTGCCGAGACTTGCTACGATCATGTGCAGCCCTAGACGCCTGACCAGCCAGGCGCACCCCCTTTTGGGTCCTTCCGGCGCAGTTTTGGATGCGGTGGGCTTAGTCGCGCGCAGTCTCCAGTTGCAGGCGCAAAATCCGGGTTTCCACTCGGGCCCGGGTTTCCACCTGGGCGGAAGTTTCCACTCCGGCCAGGTATCCACTTCCGCGCCCTGCCGCGGTGCCACAATTGCATCAGCGGTGGCCGGCTCGCCCAGCATGATCGGAGCCCTGTGACATGACCCGCGGCTCCAATCCCCTGCCCGCCGGAAAGATGACAGCACCCGAGCGCCGGCGCGAGCTCTGCGCTCTCCTCGGGCTGGGCTTCGTCCGGCTCCGGATGCGCAACAGCGACTTTACGGAGACAGTTCGCAATAGCGGAGATCCGGCGACTACACATCAGCTTCGGACAGAGCGGTAG
>JAYZBS010000087.1:0-5714 GCA_036338635.1 Pseudomonadota bacterium
TGCGCCATACCGTCCTGAATCTCCAGATCGAACGTCAGGGTGACGGGCGCGGTCTGACCCTTCAGCGTCAGCGGCCCTTCGGCGACGAAGCGTTCGCCATCCGGTCGGATCGTGCCGTCGAAGACCGCGACCGGGTGCTGGCCCACGTCGAAGAAATCGGCGCCCTTGGCCTGGTCGGTGACCGTCCCGATGGTCACGCTGTCCATGTTGATCTGCACCTGGACCCCGCCTTCGCCGCTGTCGGGGTCGAACGTGATCGACGCGGTCCAATCGTCGAAGGCGCCCTGAACCTCGCTGCCCATCTGCCGTACGGTGAAGCCGAGGCTGCCTTTCGTGACCTGCCAGTCCGAGGCCGCCTGTTCCAGCCGGGCGGTCGCTTCCGGCTCGGGCGGTCGCGTCGTCAGCGCATAGGCCGCGCCGGTGCCCAGCACCACGGCGGCGGCCAGTGCGGCCAGCCGGTGGTGCCTGGCCCGCCCCCGGCCGGCGCGGGTGCCGTGAAGCATCCTTGACAGCACGCCATCGCGGTCCAGCACCGCGTGCTTCAGCGCGCCTGCCACATGCAGGGCAATCGACGCGATCAGCAACCATGCGAAGACATGGTGGACCGCCGCCATGGTCAGGGCAAGCGCCGGCGACTTCGGCACCAGCGGCAGGTCCTGGCCCAGAGGCCACAGGATCGGCGCGAAGCCGTCGGTCGCGGCATGTTCGATCCAGCCGGTCACGGGCACCAGCACCAGCGAAGCATAGAGCAGCCAGTGCACGGTTTCAGCCACCAGCGTTTCGATCCGACGTTCGGGGTGGACCGGGACGGGGCGCGGCTGGCTCAGCGCCCAGAGGATGCGCAGGCTGGCGATCGTCAGCGCGGCGATGCCCAGGGTCTTGTGCCACGAGAACAGCTGGACCTTCAGCTCGATCTGTTCCAGCGGGATGCGGCTGGCCGCAAGGCCGAGGCCGATATTGCCCAGGATGATCAGGCCGGTCAGCCAGTGGAAGACACGGGCGACGCGGCCATAGCTGTGGGTTGTGTTCTGGTACATGATGCCTCGGCGCAGGTTGTATCGCCGCCGGTCTAGCGCAGAACCCGCCGCTTGGGGATTGCCACGGGCGCACAGTCGCTGTGCATGACAGCAAATGACGGCACCCGCGACCCGAGCCACGGCAGGTCGCGGGCCGTTGATCGACGCACTCCTAGCGTATGGCCCAATGCAGATTTCCCCGCGGTTGCCGAGATTGGCGCATGAAAGGCAAATGCCATTGGTTCGAGTGCAGCCGCGGACCAAGGGTCTTGGCGCTGATGATGGAGGGGCTGACCTCCGAAGGCGGCGAGGAGAAAGTCGAGACGATCGGAACGAGCCACCTGAAGGTTCGTCGCATGGCTCAGGGCCTGTGGCCGATCAGGAGGTGCCGATAAGCACGGCCCCCGATCGGAGTGCCAGAAGATCAGGAAGCAGCCCAAGCGAGGTCTGGCGCTCAAGATCCTGAACGTGAAAGCGACATGCTGGAGAGGTTCCAGGACAACCGATCACAGGATTTGACCTTTCTCGGCACCTTGAAGGTGCTACCGAAGACGCCGGAGCAGGCGAAGATGGCGCTGGCCCCATGCTGAAGGCGCTTGGCGGTGCGTCAATCGTCCATCCCTTGGGCGAGAGCTTCTATGTGCAGACGTCCGACCGTTGCGGGGATTGCGCGGCCAAGCTGCGATTGGTCCCGATGTCGCTGCGTCTGAGGCCGCTGACCGCCCCCGGATCGATGCCGGGGGCCGCCTGATGCCGTCCGCGAGGAAGCCGCCAGGACGACGCAATCCGGCGAAGTCCAGTGGGGGCCGTCAGCCCAACTGCGCCTCGACCCCGGACCGGCAGCCAAGCAAGAACCCGACGATGGTCGGGCGTCCTTCGTCACCGTCGCAACCAACGAGGCGATGCTGCGGGCGACGTGATCCTTTGGCACAAGCCGTGAGTGCATCGATGCTGCCCGGCGTTTCCGGACAGTGCCTCGGCTTCGGCAAGTCGGGGCAGGCTTGGGGACCGTGTAGGCGGCGCAACACGAGGTGCCGCCGGACAGGCCGCCTGGCGACCGGTCAGCCCTGGCTTTGCCCCCAACAGTGCCGCGGTCGGGGCGTAGCGCGTGTCATGTCCGGCGAAGTTCGATCAGGTCGCAGCGCGGGACCTCGGTCCGCAGGGAGGTTCGTGCGACTTCGGTCCAGGCGGCGGGATCGAGCGGCGGGAACCACGCGTCTGCGCCCTCGACCTCCAGATCCGCTTGGGTCAGCAGGATGCGGTCGGCGTGGGGCAGCATCTGGCCGTAGATTTCGGCCCCGCCGATGCAGAAGATCTGCCGGTCGGGGTCGGCCTCGATCAGGCGCAGCGCGCCCGGCATGTCCAGCCAGGGAACCTCGGTTCCCGTTCGCGGGCTTCGAGACAGCACGATGTTGTCGCGTCCAGGAAGCGGTCGCTTGGGCAGGCTGTCCCAGGTCTTGCGGCCCATGATGACGGTGTTCCCCGTCGTGGTGCGTTTGAAGAAGGCCATGTCTTCGGGCAGGTGCCAGGGGATCGTGTTGTCCCGGCCGATGGCCCGGTTGCGGTCCATGGCGGCGATCAGGGTCAGCATGGGCACCTCTCTCAGACGGCGACGGGGGCCTTGATGGCAGGATGGGGATCATAGCCTTCCAGCACGAAGTCGTCGTAGCGAAAGTCCAGCAGATCGGTGACCTGGCGGGCAAAGCGAATCCGGGGCCGGGGCCTTGGCGCACGGGTCAGCTGTTCGCGCACCTGGTCCACGTGGTTGGCATAAATATGCGCATCGCCGATGTGGTGGATGAACTCTCCGGGTTCATAGCCCGACACATGCGCCAGCATCAGCGTCAGCAGCGCATAGCTGGCGATGTTGAAGGGAACGCCCAGGAACATGTCGCCCGACCGTTGATAGAGGATCAGGTTCAGCTTTTCGTCCAGGATCAGGACATGCCACAGCGTATGGCAGGGCGGCAGCGCCATCCTTGACAGGTCGCGCGGGTTCCAGCCGCTGACGATCAGGCGGCGGCTGTCGGGCTGTTCGCGGATTATCCGCATCAGGTTCAGGATTTGGTCGCTTTCTGGGCGCATCTCCTCGCCGGCGCTCAGCCCGAAGCGGCGCCACTGATGGCCGTAGACGGGCCCGAGGTCGCCGTTGTCGTCCGCCCATTCGTCCCAGATCGTGACGCCGTTATCCCGCAGATAGCCGATGTTGGTGTCGCCGGACAGGAACCACAGCAGCTCGTGGATGATCGACTTCAGGTGCACGCGCTTTGTCGTGACCAGCGGAAAGCCCTGCGACAGGTCGAAGCGCATCGACCGTCCGATGCTGCGCAGCGTGCCCGTGCCCGTCCTGTCGGTCGAGGCAACGCCATGCGCCATCACGTGCCGCAGCTGGTCCAGATATTCCTGCATGTCGGTTTTCCCTGCCCGGTTCGCGTCCAGCACCTAGCTGCTGGGGGCGCTCAAGACCAGTCGGTTTGGTCGCGAATTTCAGTTTCCTCGGCGTCCTAACGCGACACTTTCTGGATGACCGTCGCCTTTAGCCTTTGCGCCAGCGGCGACAGTGGGCGGCGGCGCAGGTTCAGCATGTAGTAGGGCGGGACGCGGATGTCCCGGTCGATGGCCAGCCGCCGGAACCTGGCGCCGACCGAAGGTCCGGTCAACAGCTGCGCCACCTCGGCCGACAGTGGGGCAATGGCGTCGCTCTGCGCCAGATAAGAGATCGTGAAGAGCAGCGAGGGGCTGTTCACCACGTTTCGAGGTTCGGGCAGGCCCTCGGCGGCAAAGGCCTCCAGCGTGGCCTGCCGGATCGGCGCGCCGCGCTGCTGCATGACCCATTCCCGGCCGGACAGGTTGCCGAACCCTACCGCGCCTGCGCCGACCAGCGGATGCCCCGACCTGACCAGCAGGGTCACCTCCTCGTCACGCATGGGATGCATGACAAAGTCGCGGCTGTCGAACTCGGGCAGAATGCGTGCCAGGACGAAGTCCATCTCGCCCGCCGTCAGGTGCGTCAGCAACTCGCGCGAGGGCATGACGTCGACGGTGACGTCTGCCTCGGGGGCGTGCTGCTTGACCTCTCGGATGGCGGCGACGAGGTAATCGACCGCCGGGCCGGTGACGGCGCCGACATGCACGGAGCCCGCCAGCCCGTCGCTCAAGGCGCTGACATCGGTGGCCATGGCCTGCATCTCGTGCAGGATCACGCCAGCGCGGCGCAGAACGTTCAGCCCGATTTCGGTCGGTGACATGCCCTTGGGCTGCCGCAGGAACAGCGCCGCGCCCAGCTGACGCTCGGTTTCGGCCAGCATGCGGGATGCGGCAGGCTGCGTCAGACCGCAGGTCAGCGCTGCCTGCTGAAGCTGGCCCGTATCCGCAATCTCCAGGATCAGCCGCAGCTGAGTGGGCTTGAGCATCAGCCGATGCGGGGCCAGTGACATGTCGATCCTGCTATGTGAATTGCGATTTAAGTCAATTTACCATCATGTCGCCCAGTTGCTAGTGTGAAACATGCCTTCGGGAGAGGCACTTGAAGATCGGCGGCATCGAACCGCCTGGAGGGGATGACATGGCATTGAAATCGACGGCCATCGCGCTTGCGATCGGCGTTTCCTGGCTTGCAACCGGCGCTATGGCCGAAACCATCGGCATCTCGATGCCGACCAAGTCATCGGCGCGCTGGATCGACGACGGCAACAACATGGTCAAGCAGTTCCAGGACGCAGGCTATGACACCGACCTGCAATATGCCGAAGATGACATCCCCAACCAGCTGGCCCAGGTCGAGAACATGATCACCAAGGGCGTCGACGTGCTGGTGATTGCCGCCATCGACGGCACGACCCTGTCGAACGCGCTGGCCAACGCGGCCGCCTCCGACATCAAGGTCATCGCCTATGACCGCCTGATCCGCGACACGCCGGACGTCGACTATTACGCCACCTTCGACAACTTCAAGGTTGGCGTCGAGCAGGCGAATTCGCTGATCAAGGGCCTCGAGGAACGCTTCCCCGACCAGCAGCCGTGGAACGTCGAACTGTTCGGCGGCAGCCCCGACGACAACAACGCCTATTTCTTCTATGACGGCGCGATGTCCGTCCTGCAGCCGCTGATCGACGAGGGAAAGATCGCCATTCCGTCCGGCCAGACCGGCATGGACACGGTCGGAACCCTGCGTTGGGACGGTGCGGTGGCGCAGTCGCGCATGGATAACCTTCTGTCGGCCAATTACACCAATCAGCAGGTCCACGGCGTGCTGTCGCCCTATGACGGGTTGTCGATCGGCATCCTGTCGTCGCTGAAGGGCGTGGGTTATGGCTCGGGCGACATGAAGATGCCCATCGTGACCGGCCAGGACGCCGAGGTGCAGTCGGTGAAGTCGATCCTGGCCGACGAACAGTATTCCACCGTCTTCAAGGACACCCGCGAACTGGCCCGCGTCACCGTCGGCATGGTTGATGCGATGCTGAAGGGCGGAGAGCCCGAGATCAACGACACCGAGACCTATGACAACGGCGTCAAGGTGGTGCCGTCCTATCTGCTCGAGCCGGTGCCGGTCGACAAGTCGAACTGGCAGCAGGTGCTGGTCGACAGCGGCTACTACAGCGCCGACCAGATCCAGTAAGGCTTTGGGCCGCCCGCGGAGGGCGGCCCTTGAAAGGAACCGGCCATGACCGCGCTTCTTGAAATGCGCCGCATCAG
>JAYZBS010000088.1:0-20139 GCA_036338635.1 Pseudomonadota bacterium
ATGTTGCTGCCGTCCTCGACCGTCACGGCGGCGACCTGCCCCCCGCGCATGTGGGCCATCACCTTACAGTCGCATTCGCCGGTGACGGCACACCAGTCTGCGGATATGTCCAGCATCTTGTCGGTCCGGTCGTCAAACAGAAACATCGTCACCTCTCAAGCATGTCCGGTCACGCAGGTCGCCGCGAAAAATAAGTGGCGGTGCCGGGTGAAGTAATTTGGTAATTAACAAACCGTAAACTGCCATATTAGAGATGTCACTGTGTCGCCTAGGCGTCATTGAAGAGCTGTTTTTCGTCGATTTGTCTGCATCGCCCGGCGCAACCATCAGGCCGGCCGCTTGGTTCCCTCTCATCTTGCAATACTGGACCATTTGTCCTCGCGCCCTCTGCCTTTCGAAGGAGAACCGCCTGCGACCCAGGTTGAGTTGGTTCGCCGGAACACGCCTGACGTCGAGCGGCGTGCCGCCCGCATCCTGGACCGCGCCCTGCCCCGGCACCCGGCGCAGGGGCTGATGCCCGGCCTTTCTACGGTCGAGGCGATGGGACGACACGGTCTGGCCGAGGCGATTGTTCTGGCAGCCCTTCAACCAGCGTTCTTCTTGACGGACGATACCATCGACACGACGGATGCGGTCGAGACCGACCCCCTGCTTTTGGACCTGGTGACACGAAACGCCGCCCTGCTGATACGCACAGCGGCGGGGGTTGGCCGTGTCGGACCTGATCCTTCATGCCGCGCTGCTGGAACGGGATTCCTGATCGATGAGACGCTGGCCGTCACCAACCGCCATGTCGCCCTGGTCTTCGCGGAAAGGCTGCGGACTGGCTTTGGCATGCGGGCGGGCCGCTTCGGCACGGCGATGAAAGCGCGGCTGGTTTATCATGGATTTGCCAGGCGGACCTCACACAGCCGCGCCTAGGTCAACGGGGTCCTCTATATCGCCCGGTCGCGGATGCTGAAGCGCCGGGGTGAATGGCGCCTCGACGGACGGCTGCACCCCGACCATCAGGTCGGCAACGAGGTTTACCGCCGGAACCCGCTGGACCGTGGGCACATGGTGCGCCGGCGCGACCCGGATGGGAAGACCACGCCCAGCAGGCTGAGGAGGACACCTTCCACTAGCCCAATTGCGCGCCCCAGTACGAGGATCTGAACCAGAAGGACTGGCTCGGGCTCGAAGACGATATCCTCGGCGCGGCCGAGACGCGGGGCTTCCGGCTGTCGGTGCTGACCGGACCGGTGTTTCGGGACAGCGACCGACACCTTGCGCTGCAGGATGGTGCCAAGGACGTCGCCATCCCCGAGGAGTTCTGGAAGATCGCGGTGATGATCGACGCGGCTACCGGAAAGCTGTCCTCGACCGGCTATGTCCTGTCGCAGGGCCGGATGATCCGCCGTCTGGTCGAAAGCGCTTTCGTCTATGGCCGCTACAAGACCCATCAGGTCCCTCTGGCGCTGATCGCGGCCGAAACGGGGCTGGACTTCGGCGCGCTGCCTGATGCCGATCCGCTGGCGGGTGGGTCGGCCGAGGCGGTCGGCTTACGCGCACATCCCATCGACGGTCCCGGCAGCCTGGTCCTGCAGCGGCAACCAGCATCAGATTGATCCTCGGGCATGGCCGCTCCCGCGAGCCCTTGCAGCTGCCCCGCGTCATGACCCTGTCAGTCGCGGAAGTCGGCCGGGCGGATGCCGTGGCGGGACAGCTTGTCATAGAAGGTCTTGCGGGGCAGGCCCAGCATTGCCATAGCCTCGGTCGCATTGCCGCCGGCCTCGCGCAGCGCGTCACGGATCAGCCCCGCCTCGTAGGCGGCGACAAGGTCGGGCAGCGGGGGGCGCAGACCCTCGGGCGCATCTACGGAACCGGGGGCCAGGCCCAGAACATGCCCTTCCGCCAATCCCTGAAGCTCTCGCAGGTTGCCGGGCCAGCCATGGGCGGCCAGGCGGGCCATCAGCAGGTCGGTCAGCGGCGGGACGCTGCGCGACAGCCGGTCCGCAGCCGCCTGCAGGAAATACCGGAACAACGCCGGCACGTCGTCTTGGCGGGCAGACAGCGGCGGCACCTCCAGGACCGCGCGCGACAGGCGATAGAACAGCCCCTGGTGCAGGTCCGCCGACGAAACTGCCGCCGTCGTGGCCAGGATCTGCAGGTCCAGCGGCCGTGGCGCAGCGGCGCCGGCGGGCCAGAACTCCCCCGCTTCGACCAGCGCCAGAAGCCGGGCCTGCAGGAACCGCGGCAGGGCGTCCAGCCCCTCGAGGCAGAGGATGCCGCGATGCGCCCGTTCGAGCAGGCCCGCCTTGCGCGGCAGCCCCGAGGCGCCCAGGGCTTCTTGCCCGGTCAGCACCGCCTCGAACGCTGAGACATCGACCGAGGCGCAGTCGACCGTCACCAGCGCGCGGGACCGGCGCGGACCCTGGCGGTGGATCGCACGGGCGACCACCGATTTTCCCGCGCCCTCGGGGCCGCAGATCAAGGCGTCACTTTCGGCCTCGGCGACGCGATGCAGCGTCTCTCGAAGGTGCATGATCGCGGCGCTGTCGCCCATCAGCGGGGGATGAGCGAGGGCCGCGTCTTGCGAAGGCTGGCGCAGCCGCCGGTTTTCCAGCACCAGCGCGCGCGTTGCCAGCGCCCGGCGCAAGGCGGCAATCAGGCGATCTGCGGAAACGGGCTTCGTCAGGAAGTCATAGGCACCGTCCTGAAGGGCCGAAACCGCCATCTGCACGTCGCCGTGACCGGTCAGCAGAATCACCGGCAGGTCCGGGTCCAGCGCGTTCAGCCGGCGGAACAACTGGATTCCGTCCATGCCGGGCATCCGCACGTCTGTCAGGATGACGCCCGGAAAATCGGCGTCCAGCCCTGCGAGGGCAGGCGCGGCTGCGGCAAAGTCCTCGACCTCCAAGCCGGCCAGGGTCAGCGTCTGGCGCTGCGCCGCGCGCAGGTCGTCGTCGTCATCGATCAGACGGACACGCAGCAGCGGCGTCATGCGGCCCTCAGCAGCGTCAGGCGGAAGGCCGCGCCGCGGCCCTCGGCCGGCGGAAGGACGTTTAGCTCTCCTCCGAAGTCGCGCGCGATGTCGCGAGAGATCACCAGGCCCAGCCCGAGGCCTTGCGGCTTGTCGGTCGCAAAGGGCGTGAAAAGCTGCGCAGCCATATTGGCCGAGATGCCGGGGCCGTCGTCGCTGATCGTCAGGTCGATCACGTCGAAACCTTCGTCCAGCGCGATACGAATATAGGGTTCCGGCCGCCCCTCTTGCGCGTCATGCGCATTGGTCAGCAGGTTGACCAGGATCTGTTCAAGCCGCACGGACTCGGCCCGAACAAAGAGGCTCGGGGGAATCTGGGGCAGATCGAAGGCCATGCCGCTGGCCCGGCGGCGGCTGGCCGTGAGCATCATCGACGCCTCGACCGCATCGCGCAGCGACACAGCCTGCACCGCCCCCGTGGCCTTGCGCGAAAAGCTGCGCAATTCGCTGGTGATCTGGCCGATGCGGTCGGTCATGCCGACGATGCGGTCCAGGTTCTCTCGAACCGGGGGTGCCTTGTCCTGCAGCATGCCGGCCCCGTTCTCGGCCAGCAGACGGATGGTCGCCAGCGGTTGGTTCACCTCATGCGCGAAGCCCGCCGTAACCTGCCCCAAGGTCGCCAGCTTGTTGGCCTGCACCAGGTCCGACTGCAACTGGGCTAGCCGCTGCTCCGCCGCCTGACGTTCGCGCATCTCGTCCGAAAGCGCGCTGGTGCGCGCCTCGACAGCGCGCTCCAGATCGGCGCGATAGGCGGCTTCGGCCCGTGTCCTGCGGGCGGTGCGGCGCAGCCGGGCGCTGATCAGGGCGACCGCCACCACCGCCAGCAGCGTCGCCAGAAACGCGGTTCCCGCCGCCAGTGCCGCCACCCGACTCGCGGCCGAGGTCGGAACCTGCACCGCCAGCCGCCAGCCGGTCCGTCGAACCGGCGCCTGCACCAGGCCACCATCGGGCACCGGCGGCAGCGGCTGGAAGCGCAACTGCGGCCGGCTGGAGATGATCACTCGGCCGGTTTCATCGATGACATGGGTGCCTGCCGGATCTCGCGCCCAAGCGGACTCGAGAGCGTCGAATTCGACCTTCACAACGATGACGCCCAACGCCTGCCCTTCGTCCCGCACGTCATGCGCCAGATAGAGGCCCGGCCGCCCGCTGACGGTCCCGAGCCCGTATTCCTGCCCCGTGCCGTCGGCCATCGCTTCGCGGAAATAGTCGCGAAATCCGTAGTTGTGGCCCACGAAGCTGTCCGGCTGGTCCCAGTTCGACGCCGCAATCGCGCGCCCCCCGGCGTCCAGCAGATAGATCACGCTGCCCTGCGTCTCGTCGCGCAGCAGATCCAGCTTGGCCGAGACCGCGACATCGGCCAGGGCGCCGCTCCGCAGAGCCTCGACGACCTGCTGATCGACCGCCAGGACCGCCGCGACAGCGCGTTGCCGATCCAGAAGGCTGTCCAGCGCCAGCGCCCGCGTCTGTGCCGCCACCGCTGCCGTATCCTGCAGGCGGGCCATGGCCGCCGCCTGCGTCAGCCGATAGGTTGCTGCGGGGATCAGGCTGGCAAGCATCAGGCAGGCCAGCGCCAGCCATAGCCGCGAATCAGGCCGCGACATGTCGCCCGTTACGCTTGCCATGCTGCCCGCCCTGCCATTCACAGTGTTTCGGTTCCCACACTAGCACGCCCAGACCGTGCGGAAAACCACACATAATCGGGAGGTGCTGCTATTACTTGAGCCATGAAATCAATGCATTGCTGCCATGCGCCTGAGATTTCTGCATCCCTCGCCCCAAGCCTATGCTGATGGTCACGAAATCGACACATGCAGGTCGGAGGAGACCAGATGCACCTGAATGCTGACACGCACCCCGATGCGCCCGCCCCCAAGCCTCTTTACACACATCTTTATTTCCAGGTCATCGTCGCCATCGTCCTGGGCGCGCTGATCGGCCATTTCTTCCCCCAGACCGGCGAGGCGTTGAAGCCCTTGGGCGACGGCTTCATCAAGCTGGTCAAGATGATCATCGCGCCGGTGATCTTCCTGACCATCGTGACCGGCCTTGCAGGCATGGGCACGCTGCGCGGCGTGGGGTCGGTGGTCGGCAAGGCCTTTGCCTATTTCCTCACATTCTCGACCCTGGCGCTGATCGTCGGCCTGATCGTGGCGAATGTCGTGCAGCCCGGCCGCGGCATGAACATCGACCCGGCCACGCTGGATGCCAGCACCGTCACGGGCTATGCCGAAAAGGCGCATGAGACCAGCCTGACAGGCTTCGTGCTGGACGTCATCCCGACGACGCTGGTTTCGGCCTTCGTCGAGGGGAACATCCTGCAGGTGCTGTTCGTGGCGATCCTGTTTGGCATCGGCATGATCCTGGTCGGCGACAAGGCCAAGCCCGTGCTGACCGTGCTCGAAGCGACCAGCTTTGCGATCTTCCGCGTGGTGGACATCCTGATGAAGGCCGCCCCCATCGGGGCCTTCGGGGCCTTCGCCTTCACCATCGGCAAATACGGCATCGGTTCGATCGTGAACCTGGCCGCGCTGGTCGGCACGTTCTATCTGACCTCGGCCGTCTTCGTGATCGTGGTCCTGGGCACAGTCTGCATGTTAAACGGGTTTTCGATCTTCCGCCTGATCTCGTATCTCAAGGCCGAGATCCTGCTGGTGCTAGGCACCTCGTCTTCCGAATCCGCCCTGCCCTCGTTGATGGAGAAGATGGAGAAGGCCGGCTGTGCCCGCCCCGTCGTGGGCCTGGTCGTGCCGACCGGCTATTCCTTCAACCTGGACGGCACCAACATCTACATGACGCTGGCTGCGCTTTTCATCGCGCAGGCCACCAACACCGATCTGTCGCTGCAACAGCAGGTCCTGCTGCTGCTGGTGGCGATGCTGTCGTCCAAGGGCGCGGCGGGCGTCACGGGGGCGGGTTTCATCACGCTGGCAGCGACGCTGTCCGTGGTGCCCACGGTGCCCGTGGCCGGCATGGCGCTGATCCTTGGTGTGGACCGCTTCATGTCGGAATGCAGGTCGATCACCAACTTCATTGGTAACGCCGTGGCGACAGTGGTGGTCAGCCGCTGGCAGGGCGCCTTGGACCGCGACCAGTTCGACGCCGCGCTGGCCGGACGCCCGCAGACCGCCACAGCCCCGCGCCAGAACCTGGACATCGCCCCCGCCGGCCTGCAACTGCAAGAGCGCAGCGCCGACTGACCCGGACCGGTTGCCATCTGAATCGCGCGTCGCCTCGGCGGCGCGCGTTTTTTATTAACGGAAGGTCAGCGTCTTGCAAGCCACGGGCCGTGCTGATGCGACGGATGGGCCGATCTCGATGACCGGTCCTCTGCGGCGATCGCCTGATACAGCGGGATGCTACGCTGTTTCCCGCCGATCAGGCCGCTATATCAGCCCCTGCGGAGGGTCCCATGAACTGGGGCCATGACCGAAATCCACTGGTGCCAAAGACAAAGGCGCCCCGCCCAGGTTCGTTGGGACAAGTTGCTTGGGCCGCACGAAAAGAGCAGCAGCGGCGGATGACAGAGCCTGGACACGTTGATGTTAAGAGATTTCTCGGCCCGGGGCTTCAGCCGGCCCGGGCGGAGAGAGGTCTGTGGCGGCCGACTTCGCCTGCGGTGCCGGGACAGAACCTTCACCGCTCTACCGCCGCGATGACGGAAAAGGCGCAGGTTCCTCGCATCCGGCACTTTCGGACGCTCAACTTGTCGGCGGTGCTGGAAGGTTCGAGCCTTTACGGTCCCTCAGGAAGCGATAGCGGGTCATCGCGCGGAACTCGGCGCCCGGCCGCAGGACGATGTCCGGAAAGTCGGGCTGGTTCGGCGCGTCGGGCCAGTGCTGCGCCTCGAGCGCAAGGCCCGCATAGGGGCCATAAACCCGCCCTTCCAGCCCTGGCACGTCGTCCAGCTGCACCCCGTCGTAGAACTGCAGCCCCGTCGCGGTTGTCAGGACCTCCATCGACAGACCGTTGCGGCCGGTCACCTGCGCGACAGGTCTGAGGGCTTGGGGCTTGCGCGACAGGCAGAAGTTGTGATCGAAGCCGTCGCTGCCGATGACGCGAGGCTGGCGGAAATCAAAGGGCGTGCCTTCGACCGGCTCGATCCGGCCGGTGGGGATCAGGTCCCTGTCGACCGGAAGATAGTGAGGTGCATCGATACTCAGGCGGTGCCGGCGGATGTTGGCCTGGCCGTCGAGGTCGAAATAGCCGTGGTGGGTCAGGTTGCAGGGCGTCGCCCTGTCGGTGACGGCCGATAGATCGATGCATAGCGCGCCCTCGGACAGGGCGACGACGGCGGTGATCCGCAACGTTCCGGGAAAGCCCATGTGGCCGTCCGGCAGGACCAGGCACATCGTCACCCGGTCTGGCGCCAGTGCCGCGACCTGCCACAACTGCACATCGGTCCCGTCAGATCCGCCATGCAGGGTGTGGCGGTCCCGAAAGTTTCGGTCGGTGCGATAGCGCGTGCCGTCCAAGCGAAAACAGGCGTCGCCGATCCGGTTCGCCACCCGGCCGACAATGGCGCCCATGAACCGACCGCGGTCCAGATAATCCGCCACGTCGGGGCAACCCAGCACCAGCGGGTGATCGACCCCGTCCAGCCGCAGGTCCTGGACGATGGCGCCAAGCGTCAGGACGCGCGCGCTCAGCGCGCCGTCGCGCAGGGTCACGGCCTTGACGCTGCGGCCATCGGGCAAAGTGCCGGCGGGAGCGATCACAGGATCACCCGAGGTTCGGGCAGACCAGGGAACGGCGCGCGCACCAGATAGGGAAGGCCCTGCAGCGCGTCCGGCCTTTCGATCCCCTCTTGCGCGGTGGTCACCAGCATGTCGCGCATGTCATCACCCCCGAAGGCGGGGCAACTGCTGTTGCGGCCGGGCACCGTGATCTCGTGCGTCTGGCGGCCGTTCGGGTCATAGCGGCGCACGGCGCCCCTGCCCCACAGCGCGCAGCAGAACCCGCCTTCGGCATCGACGACGGCTCCGTCGGGATTGGCGCCCTCGGACGACAGGTCCAGAAACAGTTGCGCCGGACTTTCGGGCCAGCCATCGGCGTCCAGCGGCTGCCGCCAGACGGTCGCGGCCCGGGTGCAGGAGTAATACGCCGTCCGGCCGTCCGGCGCGAAGCAGATCCCGTTCGAGATGGTCAGCCCCTCGACAATGCGCCGCACCTGACCCCGGTAATAGCGATAGATCGACCCGCGACCGGCTTCCGCGGACTTGCCCATGGTGCTGAACCAGAACCCGCCCTGACGGTCGGCGCGTCCGTCGTTGGACCGGGTGCCGGGCATATCGGCCTCGATATCGGCCACTTCGGTAAAGGCACCGTCTTGCAGGTCCAGAAGCGCCAGCCCCGTCTCGGTCGCGATCAGCAGGCGGTCGCGGTCGACCCATCCCGCGGCGGATGCCATGCGGTCGAACCGCCACTCACGCGCCCGCGCGCCCTCGCGCGACAGCAGGCGGCGGTTCAGGATGTCGAACCAGAAGAACTGCCGACGCTCGGGGTGCCACAGCGGGCCTTCGCCCAGTTCGCAGGGCCGGTCGTCATAGGCGTTCATGCGGCACCTCCGGCCAGTCGGCTGCCGGACAGCTTCAGCAGCCCCTTCTGCAGCAGGATGAAGACCAGCAGCAGCAGGCCGATCACGATCTTGGTCCACCAGCTGGACAACGATCCGTCGAAGACGATGTAGGTCTGGATCAGCCCCATCGTCAGCACTCCGACGAGCGTCCCGAAGACGTAGCCCGCGCCGCCCGTCAGCAGCGTGCCGCCGATGACTACGGCAGCGATGGCGGTCAGTTCCGTTCCCACCGTGGCCAGCGAATAGCCCGATCCGGTATAGACCGAGAAGACGATGCCAGACAGCCCCGCCATCGCACCCGAAAACGCATAGACCAGAACCGTCGTCCGCCCCTGCCGGACCCCCATCAGCCGCGCGGTCTGTTCGCCGCCGCCAAGCGCATAGACGCTGGCTCCGAACCGCGTCCGGTGCGCGATGACCATGCCGAGCGCCACGACCAGCAGCATCAGCACCCCGATCAGCGTAAGCCGGCCCTTTCCCGGCATCAGGTAATAGGCCCCCTGAAGCGTCTGGTAGAACGGGTGCTGAATCGGCACTGACTGGATCGACAGCATGTAGGCCGCACCCCGCGCCAGGAACATCCCCGCCAGAGTGACGATGAAGGCGGGCATCGCCAGACGGTCGATGAGGAACCCCATCCCTGCGCCGAAGGCCGTGGTCAGCAGCAGCAGCAGGGCGAAGACCACCAGCGGATGCAGGCCGGTATCCCGCAGCACTACGGCGATGAACACACCCGAGAAGGCGATGACCGATCCGACCGACAGGTCGATCCCGCCCGACAGGATCACCAGCGTCATGCCGACCGCGACGATGCCCAGATAGGCGTTGTCGGTCAGCAGGTTGCCCACGACCCGCGTCGACAGGATGTTCGGGAACTGGGTCCAGGCCAGCAGATAGGCCAGCAGGAAGATGGCAATGGTCGCATACAGCGGTAGCGCACGGGTGTTCATGTCCGCCTCCTTTCACGGGGCTGGACGCGGTGGCTTTCGCGCCACAGGTTCCACTCGGCCGCGATGCGGGGCGATTGCAGGACCAGGATGATCAGCACCAGGGCGGCCTTGATGACAAGGTTGTATTCCGACGGAAAGCCCGCCAGCAGGATGCCGGTGCCGATGGTCTGGATGATCAGCGCCCCCAGGATGGACGCAACGATCGAAAAGCGCCCGCCCATCAGCGAATTGCCTCCGATGACGACCGCCAAGATAGCGTCAAGCTCCAGCCAGAGACCGGCATTGTTGGCGTCGGCGCCGCGAATGTCAGCGGTCTCGACGATGCCCGCCAGCGCCGCGCAGAGGCCAGAGACGACGTAGACGGCGATCAGCAGCAGGGTCGCATTGACGCCCGCCAGCGCCGAGGCACGGCGATTGACGCCAATCGATTCGATCAACAGGCCAAGCGCAGTGCGGCGCACGGCAAGGCCCGCGGCGGCGGCCGTCAGGATCCAGATCCAGGTGGGCAAAGGCAGTCCCAGAAGGACGCCTGACCCCAGCCAAGCAAAGCCCGGATCGCTGAAGGTCAGGATGCGGCCTTCGGTGATCAGCTGCGCGACGCCCCGGCCCATGGTCATCAGGATCAGCGTGGCCACGAAAGGCTGGATGCCGACCACGGCCACCAGAACTCCGTTCCACAGCCCGGCCACCGCCCCTGCCGCCAGCGCGACCAGCAGCGCCGGGACCAGACCCAGCCCCGACGATATCGCCAGCGCGGCCGCCGCCCCGCAGATCGCCATGATGGCGCCCACCGACAGGTCGATCCCGCGCGTGGCGATGACCAGCGTCATCCCCACCGCCAAGAGCGCCACCGGAGCGCCGCGCTTCAGGACGTCGATCACCGGGCCGACCAGCCGCCCGCCGCTGACTTCCAGCGCCAAGAAGCCGGGGAAAAACACCGAGACCAGCGCGATCAGCGCGGCAAGTGCGATCAGTTGGGGCGCGATACGTGTCAGCAGGGTCATGCGGCCGCCTCGTCGTCGGCAGCGATGGCGCGCATGATCCGGTCGCCGGTGACCTCGGCGCCGGTCAGTTCGGCGACGTGGCGGCGGTCGCGCAGCACGATCACGCGGTCGGCCACGGCGACAAGCTCGTCGATCTCGCTGCTGATAATCAGAACGGACATGCCCTGGGCGGTCAGGTCTTCAATCAGGCGCAGGATCTCGGCATGGGCGCCGACGTCGATGCCGCGCGTGGGCTCGTCCAGGATCAGGAAGCGCGGGTTCATCGCCAGCCAGCGGGCCAGGACCGCCTTCTGCTGATTGCCGCCCGACAGCTCTCCGATCGGCTTTTCACGGTCCGAGGTGCGGATGTCCAGCTTGCGGATATAGTCGTCGGCCAGCCGGTTCTGTTCCGCCCGCGGGATAGGCCGCGACCAGCCGCGGCGCGCCTGCAGGCCCAGGACGATGTTCTCGCGGATCGAGAGACTGGCCACGATGCCGTCCGTCTTGCGGTCCTCGGGGGCGAAGCCGAAGCCCGCGCCGATGGCCGCGCGGGGGTTTCGCAGGTCCAGCGGACCGTCGGCGTCATGCGCCTGCCCGCCCTGCGACTGCCGCAGCCCGAACAGCATCTCGGCAGTTTCGGTCCGCCCCGATCCCAGAAGGCCCGCCAGCCCCACGACCTCGCCCTGCCCGACGGTCAGATCGAACGGCCCGATGACGCCCGCGCGTCCAATGCGGTCGAACTGCAGCATCCGCGGCGCTGTCTTGCCGGTGGATGCAGTCCCCGCCACCTCGTGTTCCAGCGACCGGCCCAGCATGTGCTCGATCAGCGACATCCGGTCCAGGTTCGCGGTCCGCTCGGTCACGATCTGGCGGCCGTTGCGCAGGATGGTCACGCGGTCCGTCAGGTCGAACACCTGGTCGAGGAAATGCGACACGAAAATGATGCCCAGGCCCCTGTCGCGCAGGTCCCGCACCACGTCGAAGACCATCTCGACCTCTCGGCGGTCGAGGCTGGCGGTGGGTTCGTCCAGGATCAGCACCTTGCCCGACAGCGACACCGCGCGGGCAATGGCTACGATCTGCTGGATCGCCACGGAATAGGTGCCAAGGTCGCGGCCCACGTCGATCTTCAGCCCGTATTGCCGCAGCATGGCCTGCGCCTCGGCGCGGGTGCGGCGGCTGTCGATCAGGCCGAAGCGGCGCGGCTCTCGACCGAACATCAGGTTCTGGGCCACGGTCAGGTTCGGCAGCAGGTTCACCTCCTGATAGACGGTGCCGATGCCCAGTTCCTGCGCCTCTCCCGTCGATCTTGGGTCGATGGGGGCGCCGTCCAGCGTAATCGTGCCCCCGTCGCGCTGATAGGCGCCCGTCAGGCACTTGATCAGCGTGGACTTGCCGGCGCCGTTCTCGCCCAGAAGGGCGTGGATCTCGCCAGCGGCGATGTCCAGATCGACACCGTCCAGCGCCAGGGTGCCCGGAAACACCTTGGTCAGCGACCTGATCGACAGCAGCATGGTTCCCCCTCCCCGTCGCAGGGCCAGGGGGCGGATGCCCCCCGGCCGCCGCCTGTCAATAGCCGAGGTCCTTGCGGCGATCGTATTCGCCCTGCGGGTCGTCGGCCTGGGTATAGAGCTTCGATTCCGTCTGGATGAACTTTTCGGGCATGGTGCCGTCCGCCCAATAGGCCGCCAGCGCATCGAAGGCGGGACCGGCCATGTTCGGGGTCAGTTCGACCGTGGCATTCGCCTCTCCGGCGGCCATCGCCTGGAAGATGTCGGGCACCGCGTCGATCGACACGATCAGGATGTCCTCTCCGGGCTTCAGACCGGCCTCCTTGATGGCCTGGATGGCGCCCACGGCCATGTCGTCGTTATGGGCATAAAGCGCGCAGATGTCCTGACCGCCATTCTCGGCCTGAAGGAAGCTCTCCATGACCTCCTTGCCTTGGGCACGGGTGAAGTCGCCGGTCTGGCTGCGAACGATCTCGATGTTATCGTGGCCCTCGATGGCGTTCTCGAAGCCGGTCTTGCGGTCGATGGCGGGGCTGGACCCGGTCGTGCCCTGCAGCTCGACCACGCGGCATTCCTCACCGGCGACCTCGCCGACCAGCCACTGGCCGGCCACCTCGCCCTCGTGCACAAGGTCCGATCCGACGGCGGTCAGGTAGAGATCGTCCGAGCTGTCCACCTGGCGGTCCAGCAGCACGACCGGGATCTCGGCCTCCTGCGCCTCTTGCAGGACCGAATCCCAGCCCGTGGCCACGACCGGCGCCAGCAGGATCGCATCGACACCTTGGGCGATGAACGACCGGATCGCGGCGATCTGGTTTTCCTGCCGCTGCTGCGCGTCCGAGAACTGCAGCTGGATGCCGCGCTCCTCGGCCTGCTGGCGCGTCAGAGTAGTTTCCGCTGCGCGCCAGCCCGATTCCGAACCGATCTGGGAAAAGCCCACGACCTCGCCCTGGGCCATGGCGGCGCCCGTCGAGACCGCCAGCGTGGCGGCGGTCATCAGCAGTGTCTTCCGTGTCATCTTGTTCCTCCCTTGTTGTGATTGCGCGACTTTTCCTCCGTCAGTCGCGCAGATCCCCGGGCAGCAGGGCTTCGGGGATGTTCTGGAAGCAGACCGGGCGCAGGAAGCGCCGGATCGCCAGCGTTCCGACGCTTGTGGCGCCGAAATTCGTCGAGGCGGGATAAGGGCCGCCGTGCACCATCGCATCGGCGACCTCGACCCCGGTCGGCCAGTCGTTGGCCAGCACCCGCCCGGCCTTGCGTTCCAGCACGGGCATCAGCCTGCGGGCCAGGTCGGTGTCGGCTCCGTCCATCTGCAGCGTCGCGGTCAGCTGACCCTCCAGCCCCTGGGCCAGGGTCAGCATCTGGTCATCCGACTCTACCGTAACGATCAGACCAAGTGGGCCAAAGACCTCTTCGCCAAGCGCGTGGTCGGCCAGATACTCCTCGGACGTGCAGCGCAGCAGGCCGGGACGCGCGGTCCGGCCGTCCGCTTTGGGCTGGATGACGGCGGTGGCGCGATCAGCCAGCCGCGCAGCGCCGGTGCGGTAGGCCTTGGCGATGCCGTCAGACAGCATCACCTCTGCCGGCGCATCCCGCAGGGCTGCGATGGCGGCGGCCAGGAAGTCGTCGGCGTGGTCGCGGTGCAGGATCAACAGGCCGGGATTGGTGCAGAACTGTCCGGCGCCCATCGTCAGGCTGGCGGCCCAGGCTTCGGCGATCTGCGCGCCACGGGCGGCCAACGCCTGCGGCAGCACGAAACAGGGGTTGACGCTGCCCAGCTCGCCGAAGAAGGGGATCGGCTCGGGCCGTGCGGCGCACAGATCGAACAGCGCCCGGCCCCCCCGCAGGCTGCCGGTGAAGCCCACGGCCTTGATCAGCGGATGCTGGACCAGCGCCTGTCCGACCTCGTGCGTGTCGCCGTGGATGAAGGAAAATACGCCCGCTGGCATCCCGCAGTCGCGGATCGCCGCGTCGACGGCCTCGGCCACGATCTGACCGGTGCCGGGATGGGCGGGATGGCCCTTGACCACGACGGGGCAGCCCGCCGCCAGGGCCGCAGCCGTGTCGCCCCCCGCCGTCGAGAAGGCCAGCGGAAAATTCGACGCGCCGAAGACGGCGACCGGTCCGATGGGCCGCTGGATCATGCGCAGGTCGGGGCGCGGCAGTGGTTGCCGGTCGGGCATGGCGGCATCGTGGCGGCGGTCCAGATAGGCGCCGTCGCGAATATGGGCCGCGAACAGCCGCAGCTGCCCTGTGGTGCGGCCGCGCTCGCCCTGAAGGCGGGCCTCTGGCAGGCCTGTTTCCTCGGATCCGACGCGGGTGATCGCGTCGGCGCGCGCCTCGATCTGGTCGGCGATTGCGTCTAGGAAACCGGCACGCGCGGCGCGTGTGGTCGCGGCAAAGTCGAAGAACGCGGCCTCGGCGGCTTTTGCGGCCTGATCGACAACCGCCGCCGTTCCGGACGCGAAATCCCGTGCAGAGCCGCTGGCCGGCGACGATCGGAAGCTGCCCTCTCCTCCGATCCAGTCGCCGGCGATCAGGTGCTGTCCGCGGATGTGCTGGTTCATGGGGTCTCCTTCAGAATTCAAAAGGCTCGACGACGTTGCCCCGGCCAAGGGTAAAGGCGTCGGCGACCAGCACCATCGGCGACAGGTCGGCATCCGATGCCCCGTCGCGCACCAGCCCGGCCATCCGGGCATAGAGCGCGGGGTATTCCTGCATGATGTCGTCCTGCCCTTCGACCGGCCGGCCGTCGACCTCGAGGATGTTGCCGCCCATGCGCAGGGTCAGCGTGCCACCGTCGGTTTGCAGGACGATGTCCCAGGTCTGCGGGCCTTCCTGACGAAAGTCCAGGTCGACCTCGATCCCCCGGCTCAGGGACATGCGCGCCGCGATGGGGGCTTGTCGGTTGGAAGGCACATCCAGTTCCGCGCCGGTCAGGTGGACCGGATCGGGCAGGATCTCGGTCAGGATCGACAGGGCGTTGATGCCGGGATCGAAGACGCCCATGCCGCCCGCCTCGAAGATCCAGTCCTGGCCGGGGTGCCATTTTCGCACGTCCTCGCGCCAGGTGATGCGCCCGGATTGCACGCTGCGGCCCGCCAGCCACGCCTTGGCGGCCGCGACGCCAAGCGCCATGCGCGAATGCCAGGTGGCGAAGACCGTGACGCCCGCGTCACGTGCCATCCGCTGCAGGATGTGGACCTCGGACAGGGTTGCGCCCGGCGGCTTTTCCAGCATCAGGTGCCGGCCTGCGCGCAGTACCGCCTGTGCGGCTGCAAATCGCGGCACCGGCGGCAGGCAGAGGCTGACGGCCTCCACCCCGGGATGCGCGGCCAGCATGTCGTCGATGCCGGTGAAGCACGGCACCCCGTCGACCGTTCCGTGACGCGACACGGTCGCCGCCAGCGTCCAGTCGGGGCTGGCCTTCAGCGCGGGGACGTGCTGGTCCAGCGCGATCTTTCCGATGCCGACAAGCGCGATCTGCATCAGTGGCTGTCCTTTCCGACCGGGTTGCCGCGGCATCCTTTCAGGAAGTCCATGTCGGCGCCGGTGTCGGCGCCCATCACGTGCTGCTGGTGCAGCCAGGCATAGCCGCTGGTCGGCTGGTCCGGCAGGGGCTGCCAGGCCGCCAGACGCTCGGCCAGTTCGGCGTCGCTGATGGCCAGGTGCAGGCGGCGGTTCGGCACGTCCAGCTCAATCATGTCACCGTTGCGGACCACCGCCAGTGGGCCGCCGGCCGCAGCCTCGGGCGAGGTGTGCAGGACCACGGTTCCATAGGCCGTCCCTGACATGCGCGCGTCGCTGATGCGGACCATGTCGGTGATCCCCTTACGCAGCACCTTCGGCGGCAGGCCCATGTTGCCGACCTCGGCCATGCCGGGATAGCCCCTGGGCCCGCAGTTCTTCAGCACCATCACGCAGGTCTCATCGATGTCCAGCGTCTCGTCGGCGATCTTGGCCTTGTAGTCGTCGATGTCCTCGAAGACGACGGCGCGGCCGCGATGGACCAGCAGGTGCGGGCTGGCAGCCGACGGCTTCAGCACCGCCCCGGACGGTGCCAGGTTGCCGCGGAGCACTGCGATGCCGCCCTGGGCGGTCAGCGGATTGTCGGTAGGGCGGATCACGTCCTCGTTCCAGTTGACGACGTCCTTGACCTCTTCCCATATGGACGTGCCGCTGACGGTCAGCGCGTCCTTGTGCAGCTGCCCCGCCTCGGCCAGGCGCTTGATGACGACAGGCAGGCCGCCGGCATAGAAGAACTCCTCCATCAGATACTTGCCCGATGGCATCAGGTTGACGATCGTCGCGACGTCCCGCCCAAGCCGGTCCCAGTCATCCAGCGTGATGTCGACGCCGACCCGACCCGCCATGGCCAGAAGGTGGATGACACCGTTGGTCGACCCGCCGACCGCGCCGTTCACACGAATCGCGTTTTCAAAGGCTTGGCGCGTCATGATGTCCGACGGCTTGAGGTCGTCCTTGACCATCTGCACGATGCGCCGCCCCGACAGCTGCGCCATCACGCGGCGGCGGCTGTCCACTGCCGGAATTGCGGCATTGCCCGACAGCGCCATGCCAAGCGCCTCGGCCATCGAGGCCATGGTGCTGGCGGTGCCCATCGTGTTGCAGGTCCCGGTCGAACGGGACATCGACGCCTCGGCCTCCAGAAACTCGTCCTGGGTCATCTCACCGGCCTTCACGGCTTCCGAGAATTTCCAGAGATGTGTGCCGGAACCCACTCGTTCTCCACGGAAATATCCGTTCAGCATCGGCCCGCCGGTGACCACGATCGAGGGAATGTCGCAGCTGGCCGCCGCCATCATCAGGCTGGGCGTAGTCTTGTCGCAGCCAACCAGCAGCACTGCGCCGTCCATCGGCTGGCCGCGGATGGTCTCCTCAATCGCAAGCGCCGCCAGGTTGCGGAACATCATCGCGCTTGGGCGGAAAGTGTTTTCGGACGCGGAAAAGACCGGCACCTCGACGGGAAAGCCGCCTGCCTCCCACACGCCCGCCTTCACCTTCTCGGCCAATTCGCGCAGGTGGCCGTTGCAGGGCGTCAGGTCGGACCAGGTGTTCAGGATTCCGATGATCGGGCGTCCGTCAAACAGATCATGGGGATAGCCCTGATTCTTCATCCAGCCGCGATGATAGATCGTGTCGCGGGACGTGCCGCCGTACCATTCCTGAGAACGCAGTTTCCGGGGCCAGGGGGCGGGTGTAAAGCTCATCTTCGGACCTTAGAGGGCTTCGACCGCGACAGGCGTCGGGTCGGCATCGTGTTGCAAAAGGCTGTTCCGCAGCGGCAGGCCGAAGTCGGCGCATTCGATCTGGAACATGTCGCCGTCCTGCGTGGTGATCCCGTCGGCAAAGGACAGGGTGGCGGTGCCGAAGAAATGCACATGCACATCCCCCGGCTGGCGGAACAAGTCATACTTGAAGTGATGGTGCTCCAGGTTCGCAAGGCTGTGGGACATGTTCGCCTCGCCCGACAGGAAGGGCTTTTCCCAGACCGTCCTGCCGTCGCGAATCAGGCGGCTGGAGCCCTCGACATGCGCCGGCAGGTCGCCAACGCGCATCTCGGGACCGAAGCTGGCGGGGCGCAGCTTGGAATGCGCGAGCCACAGATAGTTGCCGCGTTCCGTCACGTGGTCCGAAAACTCGTTCGCCAGGGCAAAGCCAAGCCGCACGGGCCGACCGTCGGGCGCAATGACGTAGAGGCCGGCAATTTCGGGCTCTTCCCCGGCATCCTCGGCGAAGCCGGGCGAGGTCAGGGCGGCACCGGGCGCCACGGCCGCATGACCATTCCCCTTGTAGAACCATTCGGGCTGCGCGCCGACATGGCCCGCGGCGGGCTTTCCACCATCAAGGCCCAAGCGGAACATCTTCATGCTGTCAGTCATGTTCTCGGTCGCGCCCTGGTGCATCGCGTCGCGCGTCGCCGCCGACCCCAGATGCGTCAGGCCGGTGCCTGTCAGGTGCATGTGCGCGGGGTCGGGATGATCCACCGGCAGCAGCAGTCGGCCGTCTTCCAGCGCGGCCATCAGATCGACGGCCTCGCCCTGCCCGTGGGCCTCGACCTCGGCGGCCAGACCGCGGCCGGCCTTCAGCGCCTCCAGCGCCAGGTCACGGGTCGAGGTGGCGCCCGGCACCAGATGGGCGATGTCGCCGGTGCGGGCAGCGACGGCGCGGGTGCCGTCGGAAAGTGTCAGCTGGGACAGCCACATGATCAGGCCTCTCGGTTCTTGTTGTAGACGTCGAAGACGACGGCGGCCAGCAGCACCAGGCCCTTGATGACCTGCTGATAGTCGATGCCGATCCCCATGATCGACATGCCGTTGTTCATCACGCCCATGATGAAGGCCCCGACGACGGCACCCACGATCTTGCCCACGCCCCCCGACATCGACGCTCCGCCGATGAAGACGGCGGCGATGACGTCCAGCTCGACCGCAAAGCCGGCCTTGGGGGTGGCGGTGTTCAGGCGGGCCGCGAAGATGAGCCCGGCCAGGGCCGCAAGCACGCCCATGTTGACGAAGACCAGGAATGTCAGACGCTCGGTCCGGATGCCGGACAGCTTGGCAGCCTTGGCGTTGCCGCCGACCGCATAGATCCGGCGGCCGATGGTCGTGCGCTCGGTCAGGAAGACATAGACGACGGTCAGGATCACCATCGACAGCAGCACGTTCGGCAGGCCGCGGAACCAGGCCAGCTTCCAAGTCACGAACAGCAGCGCCGCCGCGACGATGGCGTTGCGCAGGACGAAGAGACCAAAGGGCTCGTCCTCGATCCCGTAGCGGGCGTTGCGGGCGCGGGTGCGCATTCCCTGCCAGACGATCAGCAGGACAGCAACGGCGCCCACCGCCAGCGCAATACCGTTCGGGCGCCCGATGCCGAAGAGGTCTGGGATGAAGCCGGTGGACAGCAGCTGAAAGCTGTTCGGGAACGGGCCGATCGACTGGCCCGCCAGCAGCCAAAGCGACAATCCGCGAAAGACCAGCATGCCGGCCAGGGTGACAATGAAGGACGGGATCTTCCAGTAGGCGACAAAATAGCCCTGCACTGCGCCGATCGCCATGCCCGCCGCCATGCAGACCGCGCCGGCCATCCAGACGGGCAGGTCCCAGCTGACGATCATGACCGCCGCCAGCGCGCCGATGAAGCCCATCACCGAGCCGACCGACAGGTCGATATGGCCCGCGACGATCACCAGCAGCATGCCAAGTGCCATGATGATGATATAGCTGTTCTGCAGGAACAGGTTGGTGATGTTCACCGGCCGCAGCAGCACGCCGCCCGTCACGACCTGAAAGAAGGCCATGATCGCGATCAGCGCGAACAGCAGGCCGTATTCGCGGATATGCTTGGTGATATAGTCGCCGATGCCGATGCCCGGCGCGCGTTCGGTCTGTTCCACCGCTGCCCCTTCCTATTCCCTGACGATCAGCGACATGATCGCTTCCTGGCTGGCCTTGTGGCCCTCCAGCTCTCCGACGAAGCGGCCTTCATTCATCACATAGATCCGATCGCACATGCCCAGCAGTTCGGGCATTTCCGACGAAATCATGACGACGGCCTTACCTTCCCGGCTGAGGTCGTTGATGATGCTGTAGATTTCGTATTTTGCGCCCACGTCGATGCCGCGCGTGGGCTCGTCCAGGATCAGCACCTCGGGGTTCGTGAACAGCCACTTGGACAGCACGACCTTCTGCTGGTTCCCACCCGACAGATTCATGACCTTCTGGAAGACCGAGGGCGTGCGGATGCGCAGCGTGCGCCGGTAACCCTCGGCCACCTCGGTTTCGCGCGCCTCGTCCACGACGCCGCGACTTGCCACAGCATCCAGGTTCGCCAGCACGGTATTCCTGCGGATCGTCTCGTCCAGGATCAGGCCCAGGGTCTTGCGGTCCTCGGTGACGTAGGCAAGGCCCGCCTTGATCGCGCGGTCCACGGTCGACAGGTCGACCGGCTGCCCGTGCATCAGCGCCTGCCCGGATATGCCGCGCCCCCAGCTTTCGCCGAAGACGCTCATCGCCAGTTCCGTCCGCCCCGACCCCATCAGGCCCGCGATGCCCACGACTTCGCCCGCCCGGAC
>JAYZBS010000089.1:0-5711 GCA_036338635.1 Pseudomonadota bacterium
TACAAACGCCGCAATCGCATCGAGATCATGTTCGGTCGTCTGAACGACTGGAGACGTGTCGCAACGCGTTATGACAGGTGTCCGGAGACATACCTCTCCGCAATCGCTTTGGCCGCAACCGTCCTGTTCTGGTTGTGATCAAGAACGAGTCCTGACCTTATGAGCGGCAGCTTTGTCCCGCATAGCAGACGGATCGAGCCGATGATCCAGGGTCCGCTCTGCGGGACAAAGCTGCCGTTCGTATTGCAGTCTCGAAGGGCTACTAACGTCTTAGATGCTTCCGAAATGCCTTCTCCGGCAGCCTACGTCGGCGTCCAGGTGTAGAAGTTATCGAGCTCGTCATACCGCTCCAGCGCAAAGCCGCAAGAGACGTAAAAATCATTCGCCGGACTACCGCGAAGTGCCATGAGCCGCACAGGTTGGCCCATGTCGCGCGCCTGACACTGAATCGAGCGAACAATTTCGCGCCCCAGCCCACTGCCTTGCCGCTCAGGATGGATGTAGAGGTGATCGAGGTAGAGGTGATCGGGGCGGTTCCGCACAACGTAGAAACCGATCAGATCGCCACCAACGTGCACAACCTGCGTGTCATCGGCATTGTATGTCTCAAGGAACCGATTGCGCGCTCTGTCTGGATCAAACCGCCCGACGGCTTCAAGGCTTGGCCTCATCGCCTCCACGCGGATTGCCGCGAGGCGAGATGGTTCGATATTTGCCGCGTTGGAAATCGTGATCTGATGCATCGCAGATACATGCGATAGATGAGCGGTGCTCGCAATCCGGTTCGCGAAAGCTGCCGGTCGTGCACGTTGCAGCATTCGGTAATCAGGGCTCTTAGTATCGATGCTGTGCCGACCTCTGAGCGTCCGCTTTGGTCGAGCTGGCGAGCCCAAGAGGCAGACTGCCTGACAGAAAAGGCAGAACTATGTGCCACAGAACAATCGGGAAAATGGTCGGAGCGAGAGGATTCGAACCTCCGACCCCCTGCTCCCGAAGCAGGTGCGCTACCAGGCTGCGCTACGCTCCGACCGTGGAGGGGCAGTTAACGCGGTGCAGGTGCGAATGCAAGACCCGTCAGCGGCGCAGAGGCCATAATCTTTGCAGGACAGTTGATTTGGGAGTGGTGACAACCTCGGCGCGCAGGCGGGCGGTGGTGGCGGGGCGGTTGACGGAAACGCCTCTTCCCTCGCGCCAGACGATGTAGATGCCCGATCCGATGATGATCGCCACGCCGACCAGCGTGGCGGGATGAATAGCTTCGTCGAACAGCAGCCAGCCGTAGGCGGTGGCCCACAGGATCTGCGAATACTGCATCGGGGCGACGATTGCAGCCTCGCCGGCTCGATAGGCCATAATGACCAGGAAGCTGCCGATCAGCCCCAGCGCGGCAATGACCCCGGCCATGGCCAGATGCGGCAGCGCCATTGGCTGATAGCCCAGCGACAGCGCCGCGCCTGCGGCGAAGAAGTTGCCCAGCATCGGCCACATCATCAGGACCAGCGGACGCTCGGTCCTGCCGAGGCGGCGGATGATGACGGCGCCCATCGCGCTGGCCGTCGCACCAGCCAGGGCCGCGGCATGGCCCAGCTGCAGGTCCTGCGTACCCGGCCGCAGCACGATCAGCACGCCCGACAGCCCGACCACGACGGCGGCCCACCGGTGCAGGCCCACCCGTTCGCCCAACAGCGGGATCGACAGGATGGTGATCAGCAGGGGCGTCGTGAATAGAATGGCATAGACCTGGGTCAGCGGCAGGGTGGAAAACGCGAAGAATGCCCCCATACCGGCAATGACCGCGCAGCCGGTCCGCAGGACGACCCAGCCCATGCTGTTGGGCCGCAGCGACCCGGGCTGGGGATCGCGCATCAAGACCATGGAGACCAGCGGGAACGACAGAAGCGAGGCGAAGAACAGGATCTGCAGCGGCGGATAGACACCGCCCAGCGTCTTGATCACCACGTCATGCGTCGCATAGAGGCCCATCGCCGCCAACTGCAGCAAGGCCCCTTTGACGTTTCCCGTCAGCGCCAATCAGCCCTCCAAAGCAGCGATGATCCGGTCGCCCATCTGCGAGGTACTGACGGGGGTGCCGCCTTCGGGCCCCATCAGGTCGGCGGTGCGGACGCCGTCGGACAGGACCTTCTCGACCGCGCGCTCCAGCGCCTCGGCGGCTTCACCCTCGTTGAAGCTGTAGCGCAGGGCCATCGCGAAGCTGAGGACGCAGGCGATGGGGTTCGCCTTGCCCTGCCCCGCAATGTCGGGCGCCGATCCGTGCACCGGCTCGTAGAGCGCCTTTGGCCGGCCGTTCGCCATCGGTGCGCCCAGTGATGCCGACGGAAGCATGCCCAGCGAACCGGTCAGCATCGCGGCCGCGTCCGACAGCAGGTCGCCGAACAGGTTGTCGGTCACGATCACGTCGAACTGGCGCGGCGCGCGAACCAGCTGCATGGCGCCGTTGTCGGCATACATGTGCGAAAGCTCGACATCGGGGTATTCGTTGTCGTGAACCCACTGCACCTCCTCGCGCCAGAGGATGCCGGATTCCATGACGTTGGCCTTCTCCATCGAGCAGACCTTGTTGCCGCGCTTGCGGGCCAGCTCGAACGCCGACCGGGCAACGCGGCGGATCTCTCCACTGGTATAGCGCTGCGTGTTGATGCCGACGCGGCCGCCTTCGTTGTCAGGATTGTTGTCGTCGGGATGGATGCCGCGCGGTTCGCCGAAATAGACGCCGCTTGTCAATTCGCGCACGATCAGGATGTCCAGCCCCGCCACGACCTCTCGTTTGAGGCTGCTGAAATCGGCCAGCGCGTCGAAGCACTGCGCGGGGCGCAGGTTCGCGAACAGGTCCATCTCCTTGCGCAGGCGCAGAAGGCCACGCTCGGGTTTGACGCTGAAATCCAGGACGTCGTATCTCGGTCCGCCGACCGCCCCCAGCAGCACCGCGTCCACGGCCTGGGCGCGGGCCATCGTCTCATCCGTCAGGGGTGTGCCATGCGCGTCATAGGAGGCCCCGCCGACGAGGCCATGGGCGACGTCGAAGGACATGCCGCGGTTGGCCTGGAACCAGTCGATGACCTTGACCACCTCGGCCATGACCTCGGGGCCGATCCCGTCGCCGGGCAGGATGAGAAGCGAATAAGCGTCGGACATGAACTCTCCTATGGCGCGGCGACGATCGGGTCCGGGTTAGACCGCACCTGTCACAGGGTCAAGCATGGGGCCCTTTCCACCTGCAGCTCAGCGCACGCGGAATGGCCCATCTTGCAGCTTCCTCGCACGTGCCGCAGTTTGACGGCGGGGAACGGAGGATCACATGCCACGTCTGTCGGCGGGACTGCTCAGCCTTGTGCTGGGCTACATGCTCAGTCAGTTTTATCGGGCGTTTCTGGCGGTGCTGTCGCCCGTGCTGCAGGACCAGCTGGGGGCAACGCCCGGCGACCTGGCGCTGTCGTCGGGGCTGTGGTTCATCGCCTTCGCGGTCATGCAGCTGCCGGTGGGTGCGGCGCTGGACCGCCACGGCCCGCGCCTGACGGTGGCCTGCCTGCTGGCCCTGGGCGGCGGTGGCGGGGCGGCGATCTTTGCGCTGGCGACGGCGCCCTGGCACCTGCACCTGGCGATGACGCTTCTGGGCATCGGCTGTTCACCGGCGCTGATGGGGCCCTACTACATCTTTGCGCGCGAATACCCCCCGGCAGCCTTCGGCACGCTGGCAGGGATGCTGGTGGGTTTCGGATCGCTCGGCAACATCCTGGGCGCGGCCCCGCTGGTCGGCGCGATCGACGCGCTTGGCTGGCGCACGACGCTGTGGGCGCTGGCCGGGGTGACGCTGCTTGTAGCGGGCGCCGTCCTGGCATGGGTACGCGATCCGGCGCGCCTGGGGCAGGACCATCCCGCAGGCTCTCTGCGTCAGATCCTGCGGCTGCGGGCGCTATGGTTCATCCTGCCGCTGTTCGCGGTCAGCTACGCCGTCTCGGCGGCAATCCGCGGTCTCTGGGCCGCGCCGTGGCTGGCCGAGGTGCACGGTGCCGACACCCACCAGATCGGCCGCGTGACGCTGGCCATGGGGCTTGCGATGGTCGCTGGCAGCTTTGCCGTGGGCCCGGCTGCGCGGATGATCGGCAGCGTCAGGCGTGCCGTGCTGGTCTTCACGCTGGTGATGATCGCAGTCATGTCGCTGTTGTGGCTGCGGCCCGCACAGGGACTGGGATCGGCCACGGTCCTGCTGATGGTGCTGGGCTTCTTCGGGGCCAGCTATCCGCTGGTCATCGCGCATGGGCGGTCGTTCCTGCCGCCGCATCTCGTGGGCCGGGGGGTCACTTTCCTTAACATGTTCTCGATCGGTGGGGTGGGTGTGATGCAGTTCGCCTCTCGCCCGGTCTATCGCGCAGCCGAGGGTGCCTACCCTCCGGCGCAGGCCTTCGCTATGCTGTGGCTGTTCTTCCTGGTCCCGCTGGCGATCGGGTTCCTGCTGTATTTCCTGACGCCCGAGGCGGAGCATGACTGACACACCGCTGGTGGTGGCCCCCAACCTGAAACGGCGCCTGTCGGGCGTCACCGCGACGGTGGTGCGGCTGATCCCGGTGCAGGCGAGGATGATCGACATCGCCGCCACCGGCCCTGGCCTGCCGCCCGAGGTGCCGCACATCCCGTTGCGGCGCGCGGCCACCCTGCCCCGCGACCGCTGGCGCGTCTGGCACGCGCGGCGGAACACGGAAATGGCACTTGGCCTGATCCTGCGCCGGGTGCTGCGTCGTCGTTACCGGCTGCTGTTCACCTCGGCCGCCCAGCGCAGACACACCGGGTTCACCCGCTGGCTGATCCGCCAGCAGGACGCGCTTGTCGCGACTTCCGCCCAGGCGGCGGACTTTCTGGAGCGTCCGGCGACCGTGATCCTGCACGGCGTCGACACCGACGTCTTCCACCCGGCCCCCGACCGTGCAGCCCTGCGCCGCGACCTGGGGCTGGAGCCCGACGCCGTGCTGATCGGCTGCTTCGGGCGGGTGCGCGCGCAGAAGGGGGTCGACCTGCTGGTCAAGGCCGGCCTTGCGCTTCTGCCCGACCGTCCGCGCGTCCAGATGATCTTCACCGGCCGCATCACGGCCGACAATCGCGCCTTCGCCGACGACCTGCAGGAAAGCATCCGCGCCGCGGGGCTGTCGGACCGCATCCGTTTCCTGGGTGAGCTGCCCTGGGACCAGATCGTGCGCCATTACCAGGCGCTGGACCTGTTCGCCGCCCCTGCCCGGTGGGAAGGATTCGGCCTGACGCCGCTCGAGGCGATGGCCTGCGGCGTCCCCACCGTCGCCGCCCGCGTCGGTGCCTATGAAACGCTGATCCGCGAAGGCGTCACCGGCAGCCTGGTCCCTCGCGACGATGCGCCCGCCCTGACCGAGGCGCTGGCGCGCTGGCTGGACGACGACGCGGTTCGGCAGGCGGCGGGACAGGCCGCCCGCGCGCATGTCGCCCAAAACCACGCCATCGAGGGCGAGGCCCGCGCCCTGGTCCGGGTCTATCGCGACCTGCTGGAGCAGCCATGATCCCGCCGCGCCTGACCTTCGCCGCTGCTCGGCTGACCCGGCACGAGTCGCGGCTGGCCGCCCTGTCGGTGCCGCAGGATGATCTGCTGGCCGTTCTGCGGGACCGGCAGGTGGCGCTGGTCGGCAACGCCCGCGCACTGGCGCAGGGCCGCGATGGCGCGCGCATCGACG
>JAYZBS010000090.1:0-4596 GCA_036338635.1 Pseudomonadota bacterium
TCGATCAGCGTCCCGACCCGCGTGACCGGCAGGCCCTGGTGGCGCGACAGGTGCAATTGGGGCTGATAGCTGACGGCCAGGTCCGCGCGCCCTGCCGCCACCATGCGCGGCGGGTCGTTCGGGTCGGCAGGTGAGACCAGCTCGACCTTCAGCCCGGCATCGGCGAAATAGCCCAGCTCTTCGGCCAGGACGATGGGGGCGTGGTCCGGGTTCACGAACCAGTCCAGCATGACCGTCAGGTCAGATTCGGCATGGGCGGGCGCGGCCAGCATGGCCAGCGACAGGGCAAGGGTCTTCACGATGTTCCTTCCAGATCGGGATCGGTGAGGGCCAAAAGCGCGATGCGCCCTGGCCATTGACGTTGCAGAACCTTGCCTGCATTATGGGCCCGCAGCCCGGTGCGGCAGGCCAGCACGACGCGGGGCGCGTCGCCGGGGATCAGCTCACTGATACGGTCAGCGGGCAGGTGGAGCGCGCCGGGAACGGGCGCAGCCTCGGTCCGCAGATCGACCAGCATGTCGCCGGGTTCGACCTGGCTGGCGGCAATGAAGGGCAGGGGCGCCACAGGCTCTGGCGCGGCGCCGAAGCGAAATCCGCCCATGCGCCAGCTTGCCGAGTCAAAGCTGATCAGTCGGCCGAGCGGTGAGGGGTCAAGCCCCAGAAGGACCGCCACCGCCATCTGCGCCTGCAGCGCACCGATCATGCCGACCATCGGCCCCAGCACCCCGGCGGTCACGCAGGACGCGCCCTGCGCCGGCAGGTCTGGAAAGACCGCCCGCAAGCTGGGTGCGCCCCCGCAGCAGCCAAGAGCATAGCCCGACAGCGCCAGCGCCGACCCTGAAATGAGCGGCCGGCCGGCCTGGATGCAGGCATCCGACAACGTCAGGCTGACTGCAAAGCTGTCGGCGCAGTCCAGCACGACATCGGCAGCCGAGGCCAAGCCAGGGGCGTTGGCCGGCGTCAGCCATTCAACGCGGGCCGCTACCTGCACATCCGCATCCAGCGCGGCCATGGCCTGGGCTGCGACCAAGGCTTTGGGGCGGCCCAGCTGGTCCATGCGATAGATCGGCTGCCGGTGAAGGTTCGTCTCCTCGACCCGGTCGGGATCGACCAGCGTGATGCGCCCGACGCCGGCGCCGACCAGGTATTGCAGCGCGGGACAGCCCAGGCCCCCCGCGCCCACGATCAGGACATGGGCGGCCGCCAACCGTCGCTGGCCCTGCGGGCCGACCTGCGGCAGGACGATCTGGCGCGCATGCCGGCTCATGCGGTCACCTGCAGCCATTCGCGCATTCGTGCATCGGGATCCACGTTCAGCGTGATGTCCGTGACGGCCGAGACGATGTCGGCGCCAGCCCGGAACGCTCCGGGCGCACGCGCCACGCTCATCCCGCCGATGGCGACCAGCGGGGTCGGGCCGACCAGCCGCTTCCATTCCGTCACGCGGTCCAGCCCCTGCTGATGCCAGCGCATCTTCTTGAGGATTGTCGGATAGACCGGCCCAAGCGCAACATAGTCCGGCTGCAGCGCCAGTGCCCGGTCCAGCTCCGCATGGTCGTGGGTCGAGATCCCCAGCCGCAGCCCGGCCCGCCTTATCGCCGGCAGGTCTGCCTGATCCAGGTCCTCCTGCCCCAGGTGCAGCCAGTCTGCGCCTTCGTCGACGGCGATCTGCCAATGGTCGTTCACCACAAGCGCCGCCCCGTGCTGCCGTGCCATTGTAAGGCCCCGGCGAATCCGGTCCCGCAGCGTCTCAGGGGGCAGGTCCTTCAGCCGCAGCTGGACCAGCCGGACGCCCAGCGGCAGGGCGCGTTCCAACCAGGGCAGGTCATCGAAGATCGGATAGAAACGCGGCAGCATCAGAGCCATGCCTTTCCCAGAAGCGGCGTCGAGGGGACGGCCATGTCGCGCACCCCCATCGGGTCCGCATCCCGCGCCAGTTCGCCCGCCTGCACCGCCAGCGCGAATGCGCGGGCCATGGCAGCGGGGTCGCCTGCCTGCGACACGGCGCTATTCAGAAGGACGGCGTCAAAGCCCATTTCCATCGCGTCGGCCGCATGGCTGGGCAGGCCCAGACCCGCGTCAATGACCATGGGGACATCGGGAAAGGCCGCACGCAGCATCCGCAAGCCGTGGCGGTTCATAAGTCCCATCCCAGACCCGATGGGCGCCCCCCAGGGCATCAGCACCCGGCATCCGGCGTCGATCAGCCGTTGGGCAAGGACCTGATCCTCGGTCGTATAGGGGAACACCTCGAAGCCGTCGGCCGCTCGGATTTCGGCCGCCTGAAGCAGACCGAAGGGGTCGGGCTGCAGGGTGTCGGCATGCCCGATCACCTCCAGCTTGATCCAGGTCGTCTCGAACAGGTCGCGGGCCATGCGGGCTGTGGTCACGGCCTCGGGCGCGCTGTGGCATCCGGCGGTGTTGGGCAGGATACGCACCCCCAGCGACCGGATGATCGACCAGAAGCCCTGGCCCTCACCAGCCTCGCGGCGCAACGAGACTGTGGCCACCCCCGCGCCGCTGTCGCGGAAGGCGGCCTCCATGACTGCGGGCGAGGGATATCCCGCCGTACCCAGCATCATCGCGTTCGGCAGGGTGGCGCCATAAAAATCGCGCATCGTTCAGCCCCCCTGCATCGGGGCCAGGACCTCTAGACGATCACCGTCCCGCAGGGGCTGCGTGGCGCGGACCGCCTGGGGAAGGAATTCGCCGTTCAGCGCGGTGGCGACGCGCGCCTCGGCCCAGCCCAGCTCGGCCAGCGCGTCCTCGACCGTGTCGGCGGCGATGTCTTGTGCGGTCCCGTTGACCTCAATCCTCATGGACAAGCTCTCCCTTCGTTCCGGTAAGAAGATAATCGGCGGACTGTCGGGCCAGCGCCGGGGCCATCAGATAGCCGTGCCGAAAAAGGCCGTTCAGGTGCAGGACCCGGCCCCGCACGATCACGCGTGGCACGTTGTCGGCGAAGGCCGGGCGCAGATCGGCGCCAAGCTCGACCACGCTTGCCTCGGCGAAGCGGGGGTCAAGCGCGTAGGCCGCCGACAGCAGCTCCAGCGCCGACCTTGCGGTGACCGGCGCCCGAGAGGCAGTTTCCAGCTGTGTGGCGCCCAGCATGAAGAGTCCGTCCCGCCGCGGCACAAGATAGATCGGATGCCGGGGATGCAGCAGGCGGACGGGGCGCGAGAGCCGGATGTCCGGCGCATGCAGGACGACCATCTCGCCCCGCACCCCGCGCAGGCCGGGAAGACCGGCGGCAAGGCCCCGCGCGTCGATCACGGTGCCGGGGATGTCCCCAGGCATGACCGCGGCGGCTTCGATCTGGACGCCCTGCCCGGCAAGCTTGGCTTGCAGATCCGCCAGGGCGCGGCGGGGGTCGAGATGCGCCTCGGCGGGGAAAATGAGGCCCTGCCTGCGGGGCAGGTCGGGTTCTGCCTCGGCGGTATCGCAGGGCTGGTGGCCGGTGGCGCGGCGGGCAAAGCGCGACAGTTCGGCCCGGTCGCGGTCCAGCGCCACCACCAGCGTGCCGTTGCGGGTCACCGGCGTCACCGCGGCCCAGGCCGATGCGGCCTCGGCACCGAAGCGGGCGACGACGGGTTCGGCGGTCACCCCCTCGCACCAGGGCGCCAGCATCCCGCCCGCCCACCACGAACAGCCATGCGGTCCCGGCGGGCCGTTCCGGTCCAGGATGCGGGGGCGGACCCCCCGCCGCAGCAGCTCGTGCGCGGCAAAGAGGCCTGCGACGCCGGCCCCTATGATCGTGACGTCAGTCATCCGCCCAGACCGCGTGGAAGTGGTGGACGGGCCCGTGCCCGCGGCCGACCTGCAGGGCGTCGGCGGCGGCGATGGCCCGCTGCAGATAGTCGTGCGCCCGGCGGACCGCACCGGACAGCGGCAGCCCCTGCGCCAGCCCTGCCGCGACCGCGGCCGACAGGGTACAGCCGGTGCCGTGGGTGTTCTTCGTCATCTGCCGCGGCGCCGACAGCCGCGTGACGCCATCGTGCGTCACCAGCAGGTCGATGCAGTCTGGTCCCTCGGCATGGCCGCCCTTCATCAGCACCGCCTTCGCGCCGAGAGCCCGAAGCGCGGCCCCCTGGGCCGCAGCTCCTGCTTCGGTCGTGGCGATGGCTGTGTTAAGCAGGCGCGCAGCCTCTGGCAGGTTCGGCGTCAGCAGGTCTGCCAGCGGCAGCATCCGGTCGCGCAGGGTGGCGATGGCACCGGCGGGCAGCAGCGTGTCGCCGGACTTGGCCACCATGACCGGGTCCAGCACCACGGGCACGGCCCGGTCCCTCAGGCCGCAGGCCACGGCTTCGATCGCGTCGGCCCCTCCCAGCATCCCCAGCTTGACCGCCCGGATGTCTAGGTCGTCGAAGACCGCGTCGATCTGGGCCTGGATCATGCCAAGGCTTGCGGCCTCGACCTTGGTCACGGCGCGGGTGTTCTGGGCGGTCAGCGCGGTGACGACGCTGGCCCCATAGCAGCCGAGCGCCGAAAATGTCTTGAGATCCGCCTGAATGCCCGCGCCGCCGCCGGAATCCGACCCGGCGATGGTCAGCGCAATGGATGTGGTCACGTCGTCCCCCTTCGGCATCTTGCGGGACG
>JAYZBS010000091.1:0-21345 GCA_036338635.1 Pseudomonadota bacterium
GCGCGGTCGACACCCGCGCAGAAACCGCGCGGGGCGGCCAGGTAGAGGGTCAGGGGCGGCTTTGCATGTTCCATGGCCTTGAGGTAGCGCGAAGCCCCGCCCTCGTCCAGCGCAAGCCGGTCACATCCGTCTCAGCGCGCCACCGACAGCAGTCCCCCCACGTCCAGATGCGCCTCAAGGTGATCGGCCAGATCGTCCAGCGCGGCATCGACACCGGCCTCGAACCCTGGCTGCGACCTAACTCCAAGACGCGCCAGATAGGCAGCCCGAAATCCGTCGTCGGAAAACAGCCCGTGAAGATAGCTGCCCATGACCCGCCCATCCATGCTGACGGCCCCGTCAGCATCGGGCACGTGGGCGAAGGGTCGCGCGCAGTCGGGACCAGAGGTGCGGCCCATGTGGATCTCGTATCCGCTCACCGGCTGGCCCATAGCGGTGCCTGCCACGCGGATCACCCGCTTCTCGGGCGACATGACGGTGGCGACGTCCAGAAGCCCCAGCCCCGGCACCTGCCCCGCCACGCCGTCCGAGCCGGAAGGATCGGCAATCTGTTGCCCCAGCATCTGGTAGCCGCCGCAGATGCCCAGCACATGGCCTCCCCGTCGCCGGTGTGCGGCCAGATCCACGTCCCAGCCCTGCGCCCGCAGGAACGCCAGATCCCCCATCGTGGACTTGGTTCCCGGCAGGATCACCAAGTCGGCATCGCCGGGAATCGCCTGTCCGGCCCTCAGCATCGTCAGACGCACGCCAGGTTCGGCCGCCAGCGGGTCGAGGTCGTCGAAATTGGCGATCCGCGACAGGGTCAGGCAGACGACGTGCAGCCCCTCGCCCCGGCCGGTGCGCAGATCGACCGCATCCTCGGCCGGCAGGCGGTGGGCGCCCGCGAACCATGGCAGGACGCCGAATCCGCGCCAGCCGGTGCGCTCCTCAATCAGCCGATATCCGTCGTCGAACAGGCGTGGATCACCGCGGAACTTGTTGACGAGGAAGCCGCGGACCATCGCCGCGTCGTCCGCTTCGATCACCGCCTGCGTGCCCACGATCTGCGCGATGACCCCGCCCCGGTCGATGTCGCCCGCCAGCACCACCGGCACGCCCGCGGCCCGCGCAAAGCCCATGTTGGCGATGTCGCGGGGACGCAGGTTCACCTCGGCCGGGCTGCCGGCGCCTTCGACGATGATCAGCTCGTGCGCGGCCTTCAGTCGCGCGAAGCTGTCCAAGACGCCCTCAAGCAGGCGCGGCTTCAGTGCGGCATAGTCTCGCGCCTGTGCCCGCCCGATGGCGCCCCCCTGCAGGATCACCTGCGATCCGGTATCGGTCTCGGGCTTCAAAAGGACCGGGTTCATGTCGGTATGCGGATCAAGACCGCAGGCCCGCGCCTGCAGCGCCTGCGCGCGGCCGATCTCGCCGCCGTCGGCGGTGACGGCGGCGTTGTTTGACATGTTCTGTGGTTTGAAGGGCGCGACCGACAGCCCTCGGCGCCGGGCGGCCCGGCACAGTCCCGCGACCAGAAGCGACTTTCCGACATTAGAGCCGGTGCCCTGAATCATCACCGCCGCCATGGGACACTCTTGCTTGCCATCACCTGCCGGGGTGACTAGATAGGCGCGTCCGCAAATGAAAGGCCGAAAGCCGTGGAAAACGTCATTCTGACCGTCCATCTGATCCTGGCAGTGCTGCTGACCGGGGTTGTGCTGCTGCAACGCTCCGAAGGGGGCGGGCTGGGCATGGGCGGCGGCGGTGGCGCAGGCGGCGTCATGTCGGGCCGTCAGGCGGCGAACGCGATGACGCGGCTGACCTGGATCTTCGGCATCGCGATCTTCTGCACTTCGCTGGGGCTGACGGTGCTGGCGGCGCGGCAGGCGACGACGGGATCGGTCCTGGACCAGCTGGGCGTGCCCGAAGGCAGCCAGCCCGATGCACCCGCGCTGCCCGGTCTTCCGGCCTATACCCCGCCGCCCACGACCGGCGGCAATCCTCTGACTCCGCCGGCGCCCGAACCCGCCGATGACGCGCCCGAAGCTGCGACACCGGCGGCCGGAGCGGTCACACCCCCCGCGGCCCAGCCGCAGGTCCCGCCAGCGAACTAAGCAACACATCACCGATCGGGGCGGCGTCCTGCCGCCCCCACTGAACTTGCGGTCCGTTGCGGCCACGGGGCTATTGGGTTATTGTCCGACTCCCGTGATGCTGGTCGTTCAGGCGGCCCGCAGACTGACAGAACTTGCACATCACGGGGGCCTCATGGCGCGTTACATCTTCATCACCGGCGGCGTCGTCTCGTCCCTTGGCAAGGGTCTGGCCTCGGCGGCGCTGGGGGCGCTGCTGCAGGCCCGCGGCTTCACGGTCAGGCTGCGCAAGCTGGACCCCTACCTGAACGTCGATCCCGGCACCATGAGCCCGTTCGAGCATGGCGAGGTCTTCGTGACCGACGACGGCGCGGAAACCGACCTGGACCTGGGCCATTACGAACGCTTCACCGGCGTCAGCGCGCGGCGGACCGACAGCGTGTCGTCGGGCCGGATCTATTCCAACGTGCTGGAAAAGGAACGCCGCGGCGAATACCTGGGCAAGACCATCCAGGTGATCCCCCACGTCACGAACGAGATCAAGGATTTCCTTGCGGTCGGCGGTGACGAGGTCGACTTCATGCTGTGCGAGATCGGCGGCACGGTCGGCGACATCGAGGGCCTGCCCTTCTTCGAGGCGATCCGCCAGTTCATCCACGAACGCCCGCGCGGCGAATGCATCCTGATGCACCTGACGCTGCTGCCCTATCTGGCCGCCAGCGGAGAACTGAAGACCAAGCCCACGCAGCACAGCGTGAAGGAACTGCAGTCAATCGGCCTTGCGCCCGACGTGCTGGTCTGCCGGTCAGAACACCCGATCCCGGAGAAGGAACGCGCCAAGATCGCGCTCTTCTGCAACGTGCGCCCGGATGCTGTGATCCCGGCCTATGACCTTAAGACCATCTACGAGGCGCCGCTGGCCTATCACCGCGCCGGCCTCGACCGCGCCGTTCTGGATGCCTTCCAGATCAGTCCTGCCCCCCGCCCCGACCTGTCGAAGTGGGAAGACGTGATGGACCGCCTGGAACATGCCGAGGGCCAGGTGAACATCGCCGTCGTGGGCAAGTACACGCAGTTGGAAGACGCCTACAAATCCATCGCCGAGGCTCTGACCCATGGCGGCATGGCGAACCGGGTCCGCGTCAAGGCCGACTGGGTCGACAGCGAAAAGCTGGAAGGCGAAGGCGCGCATCTTCTGGACGGCTATCATGGCATCATCGTCCCCGGCGGCTTCGGAGAGCGCGGGACCGAGGGCATGGTGACCGCGGCCCGCTATGCGCGAGAAAAGAAGGTTCCCTATCTGGGCATCTGCCTGGGCATGCAGATGGCCGTGATCGAGGCCGCGCGCAATCTGGCCAACATGCCCGATGCAGGCTCGGAGGAGTTCGACCATGAGGCGGGGCAGACCCGCTTCACCCCGGTCGTCTATCACCTCAAGGAATGGGTGCAGGGCAACTATACTGTCCAGCGCAAGGTCGGCGACGACAAGGGCGGCACGATGCGGCTTGGCGCCTATACGGCGGTCCTGACCGAAGGTTCGCGCATTTCCGAGATCTATGGCGGTGTGACCGAGATCGAGGACCGCCACCGTCACCGCTACGAGGTCGACGCGACCTATCGCGCCAGGCTGGAGGATGCGGGGCTGTGCTTCTCGGGCATGTCGCCCGACGGCAAGCTGCCCGAGGTGATCGAATATGCCGACCACCCCTGGTTTATCGGCGTCCAGTCCCATCCCGAACTGAAGTCGAAGCCTTTCGAACCTGCGCCACTGTTCGCAGGCTTCGTCCGCGCCGCCATGCAGGAAGGTCGCCTCGTCTAGGGGCGACGCAGGTGCGCAGCGGTGGCCCCTGCTTGGACCGAGTTGGCCTGCGGAGGCGATGTGACCAAGGACAGACGCGCGATTCTTGCATGTCTCTTAGATTGCAGGAAAAACCGTTTACCGGCGCTCATCACAGTGACCGTGACGTCTGCTTGCGTGAGGACGTATTGCAAACGATGCCCCTGAAGGCGGGCTCGCATCAGTTCGATCCCGCCGGACCACCTGCACAGGGCCTTGCCACACCGATGACACGACGCAATCTCAATGCCATGCAGCTTGGAGCTCCTGTCCCCTGACCGAGGACGCCGACTCGAACCGCTGATCCTTGCGCAGGCGTCAAGCGTTCACAGGGTCGACAACAGGTCTCTGGCAACCCATCGCTCAAGTCATTCGCTCCGCATCCTGCCGCCAAGGCTGCAAGCCATCGGCGAACGCGGCCGCCGCCTGGGCTTCCGCCTCGACGGTCACCTGCAGCGCATCGAGTCCGGGCCGGCCAAGCGCGTGGGCTGCGACGGCCGCGAAAAGGACCGCGCTCGCCCCGATGACGAAGACGTGCCAGATCGTCCGATGGAACGGCAGGCGCGGCGACAGGTGGAAGACGAAGCCGATGGTGTAGAGGATCCCTCCGCCCAGGATGAGGGCGAAGACCGTGGGCGACATGTCCTCGAACAGCGCGCCGCCGGCGACCGCTCCTGACCAGCCCATGACGAGATAGAGACCGATCGCCGGTCCGCGCCAGAAGTCACCCGCGAAACTGCGCAGCGCGGCGCCCAGACCTGCGCAGCCCCAGATCCACAGGAGGAACCAGCCGGCAGGCTCGGGCGAGATCAGGGCGAAGGGCGTATAGGTCGCTGCGATCTTGACGTAGATGGCCGAGTGATCGAGCCGGCGCAGAACCTCACTCCACCTTGCGGAATGGGTCATGTTGTAGAGCGTCGAACAGAGGATCATCGCGATCAGCGCGACCCCATAGATCCCCAGCGCAACAAGGCCGGGCTGCCCCACCCCCTCGGACCACGACCGCAGGATCAGCATCGGCACGGCCAGCAGCGCCGCCGCCAAGCCAATCCCGTGCACGATGGCATCGGACAGCGCCTCGCTGCGGCTATAGCTCGTGCGGCTTGGCAAAAAGAGACCTGTCACACCCATACCGCCATTCGAAACCGCTTCCGCCATCATGCCACGCGCGGCAGCCGGCACATAGTGCCCTTTCGCGTCGTGACCCCGCGTCTTGCGGGAACGTGAACAACCCGGAAGGCCGCGCACGACGGCCGCCGCTAGAGCGGATAGTGGAACCTGACGGCGGTCTGCCAGAAGCGGGCATTCAGTTCGGCCAGCCCCGCCAGCGCATCGTCGATTTCGGCCAGGGCGACATAGTCGATGGGGTCCGAACGGCCCATGCGGATGTCGCTCTTGCGGTCGGCGATGCGCATCAGGATCGTGCTGGGGCTGCCATCTTCTCGATCGAAGGCATAGATGCAGTGGTTATAGCGGTTCCGCAACGTCGACAGTCGCGTCATCTCTCGCCCCAGAGACAGGACCGCATCGCGCTCCTCCGCAGGGACGCCGGGCATCTTCGCCAGCCGCTCGACCAGGTCGAGCCTTGCGCGCGAGGTGTTCAGCGTCAGGAAGATGACCACCGCGACCTGCTTGTCGCAACGCGCCAGACCGGCGATGAAATGGATCAGCAGGCTTTCGGTATTCGTCCAAGTATAGTTCAGCGTGCCGATCTTCAGAAGGAAATCATTGAACTCCCTGACCTTAGTCGGGTCTTGACCGAAACTCGCCATCGCTTTCACTCATCAACTGTGACAGGTACCAATTCGCCGCGCCCGTCCGGTTGGTCACGCCCAGTTTGCTGAAGATGTTGTGGCTGTGCAGCTTGACGGTGTGGACCGACAGGCCAAGCTTGTCGGCGATGGTCTTGTTCTGTTCTCCCCTCGCGATCAGGGGAAGAACCTCCAGTTCCCGCGGCGTCAGCTTGGCCGGCGTGGTGGTTGGCTGCATGCCAGCGTCAGGCGGACGGCCGTCGCCGCGGGGCTCGGGCGGGGCCGAGACGCCCTGGCACTCCATCTCGACGGGGACGTAGGGATGTCCCGACAGAAGCAGCCGCAGGATCGAAAACCAGATATCCACCTGTACATCCATCTGCAGAGCCGACACCGGCGGCACGCCCTCGACCCGGTTGAGCGGTTGCAGGACCGCCGGATCGGTGCATCCAATCGCGATCAGCGCAGCGGGAAGGTCGCGGCGCAACCGGGCGACGCAGCCGGCCAGGTCGTCGAGCCCCTCGTGAATGACGACGACCTTCGGGACGACGCGGCTGTCGACCAGTTTGCCCAGATCGAACGTCCTTTGAAAGCGGACCCCCTCGAAGCCCAGTTGTAGAAACCGAAGAAGTTGGTCTGAAAACTGATAGGACGTGCCCAAAAGAATGACCGCGGGCCATCCCTTTCGATCATCGATATGATCCTTGGTGAAACTGTAAACCATCGTTTTCTCCCCCCGGAAAAACCAAGGCATTTCTGCCCCGCACTCTCAAATCCGCGAAAAACTGCGGCAAAGGTTCTTCGATGCTAGGCCGATGGTCGGCGATTTCCAGCTTTTCCGTTTCGAACAGACATTTCTGGCCTTCCAAGCCCCGCGGTCAGGGAGATGGCGAGCCGTTAAGAAATAAGGAAAATCACAGATTTGCCAGCGCGACGCTCCACGGCTAGACCGAAAGAGCTAGTTCCAATTGTCATGGACAATATCCGGACAGGCTGGACTGAATTGCCGGATATGAAGCGGCCTGCCCGGATGAGACACTGATCGTCGGGAAGCCCGCCCATCTGATTCCATTGGAATATGCGGCGCGGCGCCCAGTGGCCCAATATGAATTTCGCTTTTTCAAGATCGGAGGTGCCAGAACAATTCATCAAAAATGCGACCGATGCCGTCAGGCATTCGGCTGAGTCATGCCAGAAACCGCAGGACAAGGTGTCGCTTTGGAAATGACTGGCGATCGACGTTCTGCACCATGGATGTGAGGACGACATGAACACCCGCAACAACAACTTCATCTTCGACATGGAAGATGCCGTCGAGGGCGGCGTGGCCGAGGAGAGCTCGACCGCCCCGAACGGCGATGCCCGCTATGACAACGGACATGGCCGCGACGGCCAGTCGGACGCGGATGCCGAAGCCACTTCGCTGTCGGAATCCGAGGCCGGCAGCGACAGCAGTTCGGACAGTTCAAGCGACGCCGACAGCACGTCGGAAAGCGGCTCGGACAGCGAAAGCGCCAGCAGCTCCGACAGCGAGAGCGACAGCAACAGCAACAGCAACAGCAACGGGACCGCCCACAGCTCGAGCAGCTCTGACAGCGATACCGATGTCGATGTGGACGTGAACGTCGACGTGGGCGTCGGGCTGGACGTGATGCCTACCGATGACGACTTCGCCGATTTCGACCTGGAAAACAGCAAGGTCGACGACGTCCTTATTTCGAACGGCGATGTCACCTATGACCCCGGCCACGACACCGCCCTCGGCGACATGCTGACCGGGTCCGCCTTCGGTGCGGGCAACGACACCGGCTTCGTGAACGCGCAGTCGAACGCGATGGAGGACAACGATTATCTGGAGAATCCTTCCGTCGCGAACAATGGCGACTTCTCGCAGGACGCCCATGCCGAGGGCGGCGAGGCGCACGCCGAGGAGGGGCTTTCCGTCAACAGCGACGGCGGCACCGGCGGCGGTGACGCGCAAAGCCACGGCGGCGACACCGAGGGCGGCTTCGCCAGCGGCGGCGATGCCCATGCCGACGCCACAGGCGGGGATTCCGGAGATACGGAGGCTCAGGGCGGCGACAGCGGCGATACCGGAGAGGTGGCCGCAAACGGGCACGAGGTCGACGCAGGCGGCGTCACGGCCGCCTCGGAAGGCGATGGCGGCGACAGCGGCGACAATGCCGCGGAGGTCGATGCCGCGGCCGGTTCGGAGACCGACTCCGGCGTTGCCGGCTATGGTGGAAATGGCGGCGATGCCCTGCCCTATAATTCCAGCGGCCAGTTCGTCGGGGCGGGCGCCCTGTCCGACGACGACGGCGGCGACAGCGGCGACGTCGAAGCCAGCAGCGCCGTCGACGGCGACACCCGCGCCGAGGCCCAGACCGACAGCGACGGCGGCGACAGCGGCGACACCGCTTCCGCGTCGGAGACGGGGGTCGACACCCAGAGCAGTTCCGACGCCGATGGCCAAGGCGGCGACAGCGGTCGGATTGACGGCGACGTTGATGTCAGTGCCGATGCCGTCGCGGATGGCGACGGTGACGGAGATGGTGGCGACGGCGGCGATATCGACGGCAACGTCGACGTCGACGGCGCGGCCGAAACCGCGGGCTATGCCAATGCCGGCGCCGGCGGCGGCGGTGATGCCGACAACAACGGCGAAACCTCGGCTGCCGCAGAAACCGACAGCGATGCCCGCGGCGACGGCGGCGACAGCGGCGAGGTGAGCGCCGATGGCGAAGGCGTGGCCGAAGGAAGTGCGGATGCCGATGCCGATGGTGAGGGCGGTGCGTCCGGCGACGCCGATGCCGACAGCGATGTCGACGCTGACGCCGACAACGAGGTCGAGGCCGGCGGCGAGGCCGGGACCAACAGCAACGCCTATGGCAGCGGCGGCGGCAGCGGAAATGCCGAAGTCGATGCCGACGGCGACGGCCATGCCGACGCGGATGCCGATGCCGATGGCGACGGCGGCGACGGCTATCAAGGTTCGGACACCTACGCCTCGGGTGATGGCGACGGCGACGGCTCGGCCCATGCGGGTGGCATAGGCGGAGGCGCGGCGGGTGCCGCGGCCGGCGGGATCGGCGGAGACGCCGGCAGCGATGCAGATGCGGACGCCCATGCCTATGACGACGGCTGGCACGGCGACGACACCTCGGCCGACGCGGACGCCGACTCGACCGGAGGTACCGGCGGCGCTGGCACCGGCACCGCAGGCCCTGCGACGGGCACCGGCACCGGCACCGGAACGGCCACCGGCAGCGGCACGGGAACAGGCACCGGGTCCAGCAACTCGACCAATTCCGGCGGCAACGGCGGCACGGGCTCAGGGACGACGGGCGCAAATACAGGCACAGGCACAGGGACGGGCACGGCGACGGGGTCGACCGGCGACGCGGCGGCCGGATCGGGCACCACCGATGACGATGCCAACGGCACCGGCACGGGGTCGGGTTCGGCCACCGGCACCGGCACCGGCAGCGCGACTGGCGCAAGCGGCGCGGGCGGATCGGGATCGGCCATGACGGGCGCGAACTCGAACTCCGGCACGGGCACAGGAACCGGCACGGGAACCTCGGGCATGGCGGGCACCGGGAGCGGCGTGACCGATGACGACGCCAACGGCACGGCTACCGGAACCAACAGCGCCGATTCGGGCGCTGGCGGCAGCGCCTGGGGCCGGACCGACGATGACGCCACCAACAGCGGCACCGGAAGCACTGACTCTGAATCGGGCGCAGGTGCGGCCGGCAGCGGCAGTGCCGACAACGACGCAACCGGCAGCGCCACGGGTGGCACCGATTCCGAATCCGGCGCAGGTGGCGCGGGATCGGCGTCGAACGACACCGACGCCAATGGCAGCGGCATGTCGTCGTCCGACGCCAATGGCGGTGCAGGCGGCGCCTCGAGCGGAACGTCCAGCGGCACGGCCACCAGCAGCGACAGCGCGACGGGGACCGGCACCAGCGGCGCAGGCGGCGCCTCGATGTCGGACACGGACGCGACGGGCACCGGCACCAACAGCGGCTATGCCGACGGTGACGGCGGCTTCGGCGGCCTGTCCGAGATCGCGGCCGAGGCCCTGGCGCAGTCGACCTCCAGCCCTGAGACGACGCAGATGTCGGGTGCCGCAGGTGCGGGCGATGCCACCAGCACCGCGACCAGCAACGGCATGGCTTCGGGCGACGCGACCGCGTCCAGCGGCACGTCCGGGACGTCGATGACCTCGACCACCGGCGGGGCCGGCGGCGCGGCCATGGGTGGCGCCACGACCGGCGGTGCCGGGGCGAACGGCGACATCTGGGGCGGCGACGGTGGCGATGCCACCACCGGTTCCGGCGGCGCCGGCGGCAACGCTGGCAGCTGGGGTTCGGGCAATGGCGACGACGGCTTCGTCACCGGCGAATCCTATGCCTCGGCCGCGGCGGCGGTCGACCAGGCGGCGTTCAACATGGACATCGTCATGGGCGCCAACGTTCTGGGCAACACGGTCGACATGACCATCGTCGGCGGTTCCTTCAGCTCGACCTATGCAGGCGAGGACGACAGCTGAGACCTGACACCGACGGGGCCGGCGCGACCGGCCCCGTTTTCCCGCGCCCTGTCACCGGCGCATCCCAAGGTGCGGCGACAGGGGCGGGGCAACGGCAGGAATGGTAACGAACATGACGTTGGATCCAGTCACCCAGGCGATCAGCCGCTTCCTTGGCGTCTTCGATCTGCTCATCGACGAAAGTCGCCTCCGGCAGGATCTCCTCAAGTTCAAGCTGAAGCCGCAGCAGGACGATCCCGACGACCAGCTTCCGGCAATCAGCGCCAAGCTGGTCATCGGCGACAACCTGGGGTCGTTCGAACCCGATCTGTCCTATCGGCCCGTCACCCCGGTCACAAAGACCGTCGAAACCGGCCCCGTCTATCGCTTCGACACTGTCCGGCTTCCCCCGCAGGATCTGTCCATCGACCCCGGACCGGCAACGCCGGATCGCATTGCGCCGCCCGACCTCGCGAACATCGTGCAGGCTTCAGGCTATGCCGACGGTCCCGGAAGCGTGGTGGCGATCACCGTCCAGGCGGCCTATCTGGCGGATGACGACCTGTTGCTGGACGGCCTTTCGGCGGAGTTCTCCAGTATTTCCGACCTTCTGGCGACGCTGGACCGGCTGGACGCCGTGGCCGACAGCCTGCAGGGCTTCGACCTTGACGGCCTGCCCGATGGCGCTGGCTGGATGGGCCAGGTCAAGGCAGTGCTGGACCAGTTCGACGATGCCGCGATCGTGCATGTGGGCCACTACGTCCAAGCCGCCACGCTTCGCGGTGACGACGCGCATGGCCTGGTCGTCGATGGCGCCAGACCGGCCGAAGCGCCGGACTGGGCCGACCTGCTTCCTGCCCATCTGCGTCCCCCAGAGGATGCCCACGAGGATGCTGGCTTCGGCAGCGGCGACACCATCATCCGCACCAGCGAAGGCATCGAGGGCGAGACGAAGACCGTCACCCCGACCGAGCACGACTTTTCGCGCGACTTCGGCGACCGCGACGGCGACAGCGCCCCGTCGGGCAACCAGGTGGTCGCCGGGGGAAACATGGCGATCAACGAGATCGGCGTCGGGACGACCTGGATCGACGCCTCGGTGATCGTGGTGCGCGGCGACGTGGCCAAGGTGCAGGCGGTCAGCCAGGTCAACGTGCTTCTGGACCATGACAACGCCGACAGTCGCCCCGTGGTGCAGGATTCGACATCCCTGAACATCGCCGAGATCACGACCCTGTCGTCGCAGCCGGACGCGGGCGGCGGGGATGCCCTGCCGGCGGATTGGCAGCTCTATCGGCTGGCGACCGACCTCTATCAGGTCAACTGGACCAAGCAGATCACCTATGTGACCGATTTCGACCGGGCCGAGGTGACGTTCTCGGCCCAGATGACCTTCCTGGGCCTGGGCCAGAACGAGATCGTCAACTCGGCCATCCTCAACGAATTCGGTTATCGCTTCGATCTGATGTTCGTGGGCGGCGACATGGTCGACGCCACCATCGTGTCGCAGAAGAACGTGCTGCTGGACAGCGACAGCGTCACCGGCGGCGCAGGCGCCCAGATGTCGCTGGCCGGCAACCTGCTCTACAACAAGGCCTCGATCACCATGACCGGCGTCGACGGGTTCGAGGTGATGCGCGACAGCTTCGCCACCGCCGCCGATCAGCTGGCCTCGGGCAGCACCGTGCTGGACTTCGATGTCGTCAGGGACGACCTGTTTGCCGGGCAAGAGACGCTGCGCGTGCTGCAGATCGACGGCGACCTGATCAAGCTGAACCTCTTCGAGCAGGAGAACATCATCGGCGACGCCGACCAACTGCGCCTGGACATGCAGCGCATGCAGGAAGGCTTTGCGGCACAGGCGCAGATCGTCGCGGGATCGAACGCGCTGATCAACACCGCCACAGTGACCGAGAACGGCGTCGATTCCATCATCATGGCGGGCGGCACCGTCTATGACGATGCGCTGATCCACCAGGCCGATTGGTTCGACACCGACGCGCCGGCGGAAGGCGTGCTGATGGCCGGGCTGACCAACGACGCGGTCGCGGCCTTCCTGCGCGACCACGCGCCGGCGACCGACGAGGCGCCGGACGCGATCGTGCCGACCACAAGCTATGATCACGCCGCAAACCTTGATGTGATGCAGGGCGTGCTGGCCTGAGGCGACAACCGGAGGACGCTTCTTGAAGGACCTGAACACCGATACCCCGGCCGGGGACATCCTTCCCGAGCCCGACCGCCCCGGCCGCCCCCGCATCACCGCCGAACGCTTTGCCACGCGCGCCTCACCGCCCTTGATGGGCACGACGATCGAGGGGACGCGCGATCCGATCAGGCCGATCCCGCCGGCGGGCGGCGGTGGCGGCGGCAAGGGCAAGCGTCCGCAATTCCACCGCCGCATCGGCCCCGAGAACTTTGACGAAAGTTTGCGCAAGGGCATCGCCGTGGTGCGGTTCAACATGCTCTTCGTGATGCTGATGACGCTGGCGACGAACATCCTGATCCTGGCGATCCCGGTCTATCTGTTCCAGATCTCGGACCGGGTGTTCACCAGCCGGTCGATGGACACGCTGATCATGCTGACGCTGGTCGTCTGCGGCGCGGTCATCCTGCAGGCGGTCTTCGACGCCGTGCGGCGCTTCATCCTGATGCGCACCGCGGTCGAGGTCGCGGTCCAGCTGGGCGCACCGATCCTCAGCGCCGCGGCGCATGCCTCCCTGCACGGGTCGGGGCGCGAATACCAGACCCTGGGGGACCTTCAGCAGGTCCGCAGCTTCCTGACGTCAGGAACGCTGATCTCGTTCATGGACGTGCCATTCGCGCCGCTGTTCATCCTGGCAATCTATCTGGTGCACCCGCACCTGGGCACCATCGTCGTGGTATCGTCGCTGCTGCTGCTGGCAATCGCCTTCGTGAACCAGCGCCTGACGGAAAAGCCGTTCTTCCAGGCCAACCTGTTCCAGAGCCGTGCGAACCTGCACCTGGATTCGATGTCGCGCAACAGCCAGATCATCAACGCCATGGCAATGATTCCCGAGGCCGTCGCCTTATGGGGCCGAGACACGGCGCAGTCCCTGACGGCGCAGGTCCGCGCACAGGACCGCAACATCATGACCGCCGCCGTGTCGCGGGCCGTGCGCCTGCTGACCCAGGTCGGCATGCTGGGCTGGGGCGCGCACCTGGCGCTGCACGGGCAGATCACCGGCGGCATGGTCATCGCGGCCTCGATCATCGCTGGCCGGGCGCTGGCCCCCATCGAGGGCTCGATCGAAGGCTGGAACGCGTTCCTTCTGTCGCGCGCGGCCTATGGCCGGATCGCCGCCCTGCTGCGCGGGTCGAAGCTGCAATACGAACGCCTGCGCCTGCCCAGCCCCCAAGGGCGGCTGGACGTCGAGCGGCTGCTCTATATCCCCGGCGGCACCAAGCAGGTGGTCCTGAACAGCATCACCTTCTCGCTGAACCCCGGCGAAAGCCTGGGCGTGATCGGCAATTCCGGGGCGGGCAAGACGACGCTTGGCAAGATGCTGGTTGGCTCGATCCTGCCCACCTCGGGGAACGTGCGGCTGGACCTGATGGACCTGCGCAACTGGGACCCGCGCCAGTTCGGCGAGAGCATCGGCTATCTGCCCCAGGACGTGCAGCTGTTTCCAGGCACCATCAAGCAGAACATCGGCCGGATGCGCGCCGACGCCAGCGACGAACAGATCCACGCCGCCGCCGTCCTGGCCGACGTGCACGAGATGATCGCCACCCTGCCCCAGGGCTACGAGACCATGGTGTCGGCGGACGGATCGCCCCTGTCGGGCGGCCAGAAACAGCGTGTGGCGCTGGCGCGGGCCTTCTTCGGCAACCCTAGGCTGGTGGTCCTGGACGAGCCGAACTCGAACCTCGATGCGGCGGGCGACCGGGCGCTGGCGCGGGCCATCCGGCATGCGCATGACAACGGCATCACCGTGGTCGTCGTCACGCAAAAGCCATCGCTTCTGTCGGTCGTGGACAAGATCATGCTGCTGGCGGACGGCGGGATCGCCATGTTCGGCGAACGAGAGCCGGTGCTGCGAAAGTTGGCCGGGCGCAAGGGCGATGCCGGCGCCCAGGTCAGCGATCAGGGGGGGCGGGCGAATGCGTGAACTGGTGACGGTGGGCGGGCACGGCCAATGGTACAAGGACGTGCCCAGATCGATCCGGCCCTTCGCGGTCTTCGGCCTGCTGCTGATGCTGGTGACCTTCGGCGGCTTTGGCACCTGGGCCTTCATGGCACCCCTGGCCGCCGCCGTGCTGGCCCCCGGATCATTCGTGGCGACTGGGCAGAACAAGATCGTGCAGCACCTGGAGGGCGGCATCATCAAGGAGATCCTGGTGGCCGAGGGCGACCGCGTCCAGGCGGGCGACGTCATGCTGCGCCTAGACGAGACCGCGTCGCTGGCCAACGAACGCGAACTGGAACTGCGCCAGCAGCGGCTGGAGGCGACCGAGGCGCGGCTTCTGGCCGAATACGACGAGCGCGATGCGCTGGTCTTCCCCGCCCATCTGGACGCCGCCCGTGGGCGCAGCGAGGTAGAGGCGATCCTGGCCAGCCAGACGCTGGCCTTCAACGTCTCTCGGCGGGCGCTGTCGCAGGACCTGACGCTGCTTCAGCGCAACTCTGACGCGCTCGAGGTGCGCAAGGTCGGGTATGACACGCAACTGCAGTCGCACCGCCGGCAGCTGGACCTTCTGCGCCAGGAACATGCCGCCAAGCTGTCGCTGTTCGAAAAGAACCTGACCCGCCGCCCCGAGGTGCTGGCCGTCGAACGCGTCGTCATTGAGGCCGAAGGTCAGATCGGCCGGCTGGAGGCCGAGATCTCGGAGATCGAGCAGATCCAGCAGAAATACGGCATCGAGACCGAGCGCGCCCGCAGCGAATACCGCCAGGCCGCCCTGGACGAGCTGCAGCTGGTCCAGGCCGAGCTGGAGAGCGTCCGCGAACAGTCGCGAAAGGCGCGTGGCGTCCTGGCGCGGTCCGAGGTGCTGGCGCCCGTGTCGGGCACCATCGTCAGGCTGCACTATCACACCCCCGGCGGCGTCATCGAGACCGGCAAGCCGATCCTCGAGATCCTGCCCCAGGACGCGCCGCTGATCATCGAGGCGATGATTTCCAGGACTGAGATCGACAGCGTGCATACCGGCCAGACGGCCGCCGTCCGCCTGACCGCCCTGAACCAGCGCACGACGCCTGTGCTGGAGGGGACGGTCGTCTACCTGTCGGCCGATGCGATCACTGATGGGAAGCAGGGCGCCCTGCAGGAGGTCTATCTGGCCCGCGTCACCCTGCCCCCCGACCAGCTGCACCGCGTCCCCGGCTTTACTCCGACGCCCGGCATGCCGGCCGAAATCATGATCCAGACGCAGGAACGCACCTTCGCGCAATATATCGCCAAGCCCATCGTCGACAGCATGTCCCGCGCCTTCCGGGAGCAGTGACCCCCGCGCCACAAGCCGGTCCGGAGCCTTGGCTTTTCCGGCATCTCTCGGTCCAGATGATCAAGCAGCAGGCAGCTGCCGCTGAATCGCGGTGCAGGCGGCCGGACGGGCTTGCGCCGTTTCCCGCCCCGTGACATCCCGAAGGCTTCTTGGGCCGGATCGATGAAAAAGCTGCTGATCGTCGTCGTAGAAGCTGACCCCGACCGGGCACAGTCCATCGCAGAGGGGCTTCGCGGGGCCGGCGACCACGACATCCGCATCATCGCCGAACAGACCGCTCTGGCGCGGCGGGTGGCGGAACTGCGCCCCGACGTCGTGCTGATCGACATCGCCAACCCCTCGCGCGACATCCTCGAGGAGCTGGCGCTGGCATCGGGCCCGTCGGAACGCCCGGTCGCCATGTTCGTCGACCGGTCCGACGAACAGCTGACGCGGTCGGCGATCGAGGCGGGGATATCGGCCTATGTCGTGGACGGGTTGCGCCCGGAGCGGCTGAAGCCGGTGATCGACGCGGCCATCGCGCGGTTCCACATGCTGCAGCAGCTGCGGGCGGAACTTGCCGCCACGCGCGCCGCGCTGGAAGACCGCAAGATCGTCGACCGCGCCAAGGCCGTCCTGATGAAGGCGCGCGGCATCGGCGAGGACGAGGCCTATGCCCTCCTGCGCAAGACCGCGATGGACCAGGGCAAACGGATGGGAGAGATCGCACAGCAGCTGGTGACGGCGGCGGGGCTGTTGGGCCGATGATCACGCTGCGGCTTGGATACATCCCGCTGATCGACGCGGCGCCGCTGATCGTCGCGCACGAACTGGGCTTCGCCGCCGAGGAGGGGCTGCAGTTGCAGCTCGTCAGGTTGGGGGCTTGGGCGCAAAGCCGCGACATGCTGGGCGCCGGGCTGATCGACGCCGCGCACATGCTGGTGCCGTTGCCCGTCGGTCAGGCTCTGGAGCTGGGGCCGGCCCTGCCAGTGCTGGATCTGGTCATGTTCCTGTCGCATGGCGGCCAGGCCGTCGCCGTCAGCCGGGCCATCGAGGACCGGCTGCGGGCCTTCGGGCATGACTTCGACTTCGCCGACGCGCGGCGGGCGGGGCTGGCGCTTCGCCGCGCGGTCGCAGGACCCCTGCGCGTCGGCGTGCCCTTCATGTTTTCGACCCAGCTCGAGCTGATCCACCACTGGCTATCGGCCTGCGGCTTCACGCCATCGGATCTGGACATCAGGACAGTCCCGCCGCCGATGATGGCCGATGCCTTGGCCGCGGCCGAGATCGACGCCTTCTGCGTAGGCGAGCCTTGGGCGTCGTTTGCCGTCGAGCGCGGGATCGCGGCGCTGCTGCTGCCCGGTACCGCGATCTGGTCGGCACCGCCCGAGAAGGGTCTGGTCCTGCGCCATCACTTCGTCGAGGACCGCCCGGAACAGACCGGCGCGCTGATGCGCGCGATCTGGCGCGCAAGCCGGTGGCTGGACGAACCCGATCATCGCGGCACCGCCGCCGAGATCATGTCGCGCAAGGACTATCTGGACCTGCCGTCCGAACTGGCCGAACGGGGCCTGACCGGGCGGCTGACGATCTCGTCCACTGGCGAGACGCGGGACGTGCCGGGATTTCTGGCCTTCAACGATGGCGCCGCCAGCTTTCCATGGAAAAGCATCGCCGCCCTCTTTGCCGCCAGCATCGCGCGTCAGCATGGCCGCGCCGAGGCGCCTGCCATGCACGCCGCCATGGCCCGGTTTCGCACGGATCTCTATCGCCAGCACCTGCGCCCGGCCGGGGCCGCGCTGCCTGGCGCCTCGCTGCGGATCGAGGGGGCGGTTACAGAAGACCGCACCGTGCCCGCCGAACGCGGCCAGATGATTCTGCGCGCCGACGGCTTCTTCGACGGCTTCACCTTTGAACCCCCGGCAGGGCCGGCGTCGGCAAGCTGACCGGCAAACGGGCATGCGGTTCCTCCCCCGCCCAATCCTTGTGCGCCATGCCGATTTCATCGCACCTATCCCGGACTGACGCGAACCCGCGCTTGCACAGGTCGGATCACGAGGAGAGGCTCTGGGCATGGGCCGGGCGCAATGGCGCGCCAGATGCCCGCTCGCAACGATGCGGCACGACCTCCGCGAGGACGCGGATCTCATGACAGCCTGATCGCGCGGTCAGCCGCCGGCCACCATCTGGTGCCCCGACTGACGCCTTCGCGTGCCAACGCCAGCCATCGGAGCATCCCATGCCCACCATCCCGCAGCAGGCCCCGCGCCGGGCGCCCGTCGCATTGGGCTTCGCCGCCCCGGCGAAGTTCTTGCTTATCGCCATCCAGATCAACCCGAGCGACAACCGGTTCGGCCCCCTGACCGCCCGGAACATACCCGTCGTCGCCACCGACCGCCCCGGCCGGCTGCGGATGTCCACCCGCCTTCGCCCGTCTGAGCTGCAAGCCGCTGGAAAGGAGCATTTGGTATGAAGAAGAAGCTTGTCGTCATCGGCGCGGGCATGGCCTCTGGCCGCCTGTTGGAGCATCTGTTCGAGGCCGCGCCCGATGCGTGGGAGGTTACGCTGTTCAACGCGGAACTGCGCGGGAACTATAACCGGCTGATGCTGTCGCCGGTCCTGTCGGGCGAGAAGACCTATGACCAGATCGTCACCCATGACGCGCACTGGTATGCCGCCCACGGCGTCGATTGCCGCTTTGGCGAACCCGTCGTGCGCATCGACCGCGACGCGCGGGTGGTCCATTCCAACCAAAGCAGCGCCGCATACGACGCGCTGGTGATCGCCACGGGGTCCGCGCCCTTCATCATCCCCGTCCCCGGCAAGGATCTGCCCGGCGTCGTCGCCTATCGCGATCTGGAAGACACGCAGGCGATGATGGCGACCGCCGGCAAGGATGCCGTGGTGATCGGCGGCGGCCTTCTGGGGCTGGAGGCTGCGGCCGGCATGGCCGCGCAGGGCGCCCGCGTCACCGTGATCCACCTGATGGATCACCTGATGGAACGTCAGCTGGACCCTGCTGCGGGATACCTGCTGAAAAAGGATCTGGAGCGTCGCGGCATCACCGTCCATTGCAAGGGCGCCACCAAGGCGATCCTGGGCAAGGACCGGGCCGAGGCCGTGCTGCTGGAAGACGGCACCGTCTATCCCGCCGATCTGGTCTGCATGGCCGTGGGCATCCGCCCAGAAACCCGCGTCGCCGTCGATGCGCATCTTGAGGTCGAGCGTGGCATCGTCGTCGATGATGCGCTGCGCACCAGCGATCCGCACATCTTCGCCCTTGGCGAATGCGTGGAACATCGCGGGCAGCTGTTCGGGCTGGTCGCGCCGCTTTATGAACAGGCCAAGGTGCTGGCCAGAACCCTGGCCGATCAACCCGCCGAATTCCGCCCCGTCCAGACCGCGACCAAGCTGAAGGTCACCGGCTGCGACCTGTTCAGCGCGGGCGACTTCGCCGAGGGCAAGGGCCGCGAAGACATCGTCTTCCGCGATCCCGGGCGCGGCATCTACAAGCGGCTGGTCCTGCAGGACGACCGGATCATCGGCGTGGTCATGTATGGCGACACCGCCGACGGCAACTGGTTCTACGGCCTGATGAAGGACGGCACCGATATTGCCGACATGCGCGACACCCTGATCTTCGGCCCGGCCTTTCAGGGGGGTGCCGCACCGGACCCTATGGCGGCCGTTGCAGCCTTGCCGCCTGAGGCGGAGATCTGCGGCTGCAACGGCGTCTGCAAGGGAACCATCGTCGAGGCTGTCCGGAACGGCGCGACCACGCTGGATGCGGTGCGCGGCGGCACCAAGGCCAGCGCATCCTGCGGCACCTGCACCGGGCTGGTGGAACAGGTCATGGCGCTGACCCTTGGCAACACCGTCGTCAACGCCCCCGCCAGCATGTGCAAATGCACCGATCACAGCCATGAGGACGTGCGCCGACTGATCAAGTCGATGGGCCTCAGGTCCATTCCCGCCGTCATGCAGGATCTTGGCTGGAAAACCGTCGGCGGCTGCCATTCCTGCCGCCCGGCCCTGAACTTCTACCTGCTGGCCGAATGGCCGCTGGAATACCAGGACGACCGCCAGTCGCGCTTCGTCAACGAACGCAACCATGCCAACATCCAGAAGGACGGCACCTATTCGGTCGTCCCGCGCATGTGGGGCGGCGTCACCACGCCCGCCGAACTGCGCGCCATCGCCGATGCGGCCGACAAATACGACGTGCCGATGGTCAAGGTGACGGGGGGCCAGCGCATCGACCTTCTGGGCGTCCGCAAGGAGGATCTGCCCCATATGTGGGCCGATCTGAACGCCGCCGGGCTGGTCAGCGGCCACGCCTATTCCAAGGGCCTGCGCACCGTGAAGACCTGCGTCGGCAGCGAATTCTGCCGCTTTGGCACGCAGGATTCGACCGGATTGGGCATCAGGCTGGAAAAGCTGCTGTGGGGGTCGTGGACGCCGCACAAGGTCAAGCTGGGCGTGTCCGGCTGCCCGCGCAACTGCGCCGAGGCGACCTGCAAGGATGTCGGCATCGTCTGCGTCGACAGCGGCTTCAACATCAGCGTCGCCGGCGCGGCGGGGATGGAGGTGAAAGAGACCGAACATCTTGCCTCGACCCCCTCCGAGGATGAGGCGGTCGAGATCATCACCGCCTTCGTGCAGCTGTACCGCGAAGAGGCCAAATATCTTGATCGCGCGTGGAAATGGGTCGCCAAGGTGGGCCTGGACTGGGTGACGGCCCGCGTCGTCGATGACCTGCCCAACCGCCGACGCCTGGTCGAGCGGTTCGAGATCAGCCAGTCCGTCTATCGCCGCGACCCCTGGGCCGACCTGTCCACCCCATCCGAGACGCCCAAATGGGGGCCCCTTGCCGACCTGACCCTGGAGGCCGCCGAATGACCCGTTTCGTCGATATCGCATCGCTGGAGGACATCCCCCCGCAAGGCGCCCGCCTGATCCGCACCGCCGCAGGCTGCGTCGCCCTGTTCCGCACGGCCGATGACCGCGTCTTCGCGCTGGACGACCGCTGTCCGCACAAGGGCGGCCCCCTGTCGGAAGGCATCGTGCACGGCCACCAGGTCACCTGCCCGCTGCACAACTGGGTCTTCGACCTGAACACCGGCACAGCCCTGGGGGCCGACGAAGGCACCGTCCGCACCTGGCCCGTCAGGGTCGACGACGGGCGGGTGCTGATTTCGACCGATCTTCTGACCCGCCATCAAGCCGCCTGAAAGGACCGCCATGAACAAGATCACCATCGACGAAACCACCCGCGACGATGCCACCGCGATGATCCTGCGCGCCAAGAAGCGCGCTGGCCAAAGCTGGCAGCAGCTGGCCGACGCGATTGGCATGTCGCCCGTATGGCTGCATTCCGCCGCCACCGGCATGAACGCCTTTCCCGAGGAGAAGGCGCGGGCGCTGGCCGCGCTGCTGGGTCTGCCCGACAGCGTGATCGAACCGCTGACCGACAGCCCGCTGAAGGTCTGGGACCAGGCCGTCCCCACCGATCCCTGCATCTATCGCCTGTACGAGATCGTCGGCGTCTATGGCCCGACCGTCAAGGCGCTGATCAACGAGGAATTCGGCAACGGCATCATGTCGGCCATCGACTTCTCGATGCATCTCGAACGTGAACCCCATCCCAAGGGCGACCGCGTCCGCCTGACCATGTCGGGCAAGTACCTGCCCTACGCCAACTGGTAA
>JAYZBS010000092.1:0-40568 GCA_036338635.1 Pseudomonadota bacterium
GGATGTCGGGCGCCGGCCAGAACCGTCAGCCGCGATGATATCGAGAAAGGAAACAGCGCCGCCGGCTTGAGCCCGGAAAGAGTAGATGGCGCTGGCGTTCCCCTCCAAATCCGCAATCGCACTGCCCTGGCTGGTGATCAGCGCACTGGTGCCGCCGGCGTCCACCTGCAGCTGCTGCAGCAGCACACCGAACGCTGTCCCGGCCAAGGCATCAACTTCCAGCCCCTTGATGTCGGTGATCTCGCCTGAAACTTCGCCCACTAGGTCGGAGGCCGCCGTCAGGTCGTCGATCCGGATCGACGCGATGTCGATGGCGCGGTCCGGCGTGATGCTTGTGTTCGAATAGACCCCGATCCGCAGCCAGACCTCGTCGGCCAGCGCGGCGGGCAGCGTGTAGTCGACGCTGACCGTCTGCCAGGTCCCGCCAGCGGTGGTGGCGAGCTGCTGGCCCTGCGCATTGCCGATGAACCTCGACACCGACCAGTCCGCCCGCAGCGTCGAGAAGAGCGTCCGTAGCTTGGCCGTCGGCCCGCCGATGGTGCGCAGCTTCACCGTCACCCGGATCTTCTTGCTGGCGGCGTATTCGGTTACTGCCTTCGACAGCACGTGGATGTTGCTGGCATGGCCCGCAGGGATGCGGACATAGGCGCCGGCCGCCGCGTCAGTCCCGAAAGTCACGCCGTCCGCCATGCCGGCCGTGCTCTCCGGCGCCAGGCCCGGCGAGTTCGTCCAGTACTCCGCCTGATTGCGCATGTCGGACGGGAAGATCCGGGCCGCCAGGCTGTCGGCCCGCGCGGTCAGGGTGCCGACCTGAGCGGCGCGCGCGGTGGTCTCGTCGATGATCGCCTGCGCGTTCAGGCCGATCGAGGCCTCAAGGCTGGCGGCGGCCGAGTAATCCTCCAGCCGCACCCGCCAGAAGCGCATGGTCCCGCCGCTAGAGACCAGGAAGGCCGGCGCCCATTCGCCCGTCTCGACGCCGACCTCGAACCTGATGTCGACCTGCTGCCAACCGCCACTGATCGGCGCCGATTGCGCAAGCGTGCCGCCGGCCGGCCCGACGATCGCGGCGCGGGCGGTGGCGCCGCTGCTGACGAAGATCCAGCCCCGCAGGCGGAAGGTCGACCCGTTCAGGCTGGCCCCGGTATAGGTCGGGCCCTCGAATGCGCCTGGTGCGGCGACCTGTATGCTTCGGCCCGTCTGGCCGGGCGGAACGCTGGTGCTGCTGACGGGCGTCGCCGCACCGGCCAGGGCGGTCCATTGCCCGACATCAGGGCCATCGCCGTCGGTCTTGCGGATGTAGCTCGAATTGCTGACCGCCATCTCGATCAGGTCGATGCGCTGCTGGATGCCCTGGTCCGCCGCGCTGAGGTCCGTCAGCTTGCCGACGAAGCCCTCGACGAGCGAGTCGTGGTCGTTCCTGACCTCCTGCGCCTTCTCGTCTGCCGCGATGGCATCCCGGGCCGCCTGGTCCGCCTTCTCGAACTCGGCGTTCAGATCGTCCCTGAGCTGCTGCTCGAAGTCCTCCCAGGTCAGACCGACATCCGGCGTGGTGACGGGATGCCAGGGCGACCAGGCGCGCTGCGGCGTCAGCTCCGAGATGAGCTGCGCCCGAACCTCATAGGCCGTGGCCGGCAGCACGTTCTGCAGATGCCAGCGTTGCGCGTCATTCCAGGGCCGCAGCGTGTCGATGACGATCTCCGTCCCGCCGGCCAGGCGGGCCTGCATACGGATCTCGCGGACACCGGCTTCGTCGCCCGTATAGGTGGCTAGGATCGCCGGTCTCCGGCCCTTGGTGGTGGCGTCCTCGATCAGGGCAGGCGCGACTGCGAAGCCGTCAGCAGGCTGCACGAACGGCCGGGGGTTCACCGGCGGGACGATGATCACCGGCTGCTCGAAGTTCGACGACCAGTCGTAATCGCTCGGGTCCACCTCGCGCAGGCTGACCAGGACGTTCATCCCGGGCGTCTTGTTGACGCTCTCGACCATGAAGAGCTTGTTCACATAGCCGTTGCGGTCACTGGTCCAGCTGATCATGTCGATGCCGGGTTCCAGCGCATAGGCGTCAGGCGGCAGGTAGAACTGGTGCCGGCGCATGCGGCGGAAGTCCCGCATCTGCGACCGCATCAGGCGCTGCACCTGCTCGCCGTAAGGTACCGCCCCGTACTGCATCGAGGTTGGCAAGTATTGCCCATTATCGTCAGCCGTGGCGGCCGCATCGACATACTCCGGCGCGTCCTTGCTGGCCCACTTCTCGCCCGGCTCGGGATAGGTCGCGCTGACCGCGTTGAACGTCTCGCTGACCGGGTAGAACGGGCTGAAGCTCTGGCCTTCCGTGATCAGGATGTCGTCGTCCGTGAAATGCAGAACTGCTGCGCCCGGCAGGTCCACGACGGGCTTGAGCCGTCCCCCGACCTCGGCGAACTTCATGTTGGCGGCCTTGCCCAGCTCCTCGAGGACGGAGGCCGGTTCCATATCGACCTTGATCTCGATCCCGGCGCGGTAGCGCGGCTGCGTGCTGCCGTTCGCCAGTGTCACTGTCTGATCGCAGGCGTTCGCCGCTGCCGTCCATTCCGCGATCGGCAGCCGCCATGCCGCCAGGTTCTTGCCGCCGAACACCCACTCGTCGCCCCAGTGGATGCCGCGGGCGATGTTGTAGGCCAGGACGGCCGGGTTCAGGCTCGGTTGATAGGTGGACCGGTTGCCCCATCGCTGCGCGCCGGACCCGCCATTGGTGCTGTCCTGCCGCCAGTCATAAACCGGCAGCGGTGCAGGCTCCCACAGCAACGTCGGATATTGCGTCAGGCTCTCGCTGTCGTAGCGGGTCGTGACGATGACATAGGACTTGCCGCGGCCGATATGGTCGGCGGTCCAGGGATAGTCGGGGTCGCTCCCGAAGACGCGCAGCAGGAACGGATCGGCCGCCGTCTGCGTGCCGTCCACAACCTTCACTACGATGCGATTGCCGTCGTCGCCAAAGTTGGTCAGCGGCTGGCCGATGTCGATGCTTCCGCTCGGAACGCTCGGTCCCTCGGTCCAGGAGGTATCGTCGCTCGGATCAGCTCCGCCGATCCAGGCCCGCTGCCCCGAGGCGAATTGGCCGCGCTCGTCGTTCACCCACAGCCCGGCCAGCCCCTGGGGCAGGGCGCTGTACTCGATCACCTCTGTGATGAACCGGGTGTTCTTGCCCCATGAGCCGATGTACTTGCGCTTGCCCGCCGTCGCGTAGTTGCCGACCGTGAACGACAGCGGCAGGTCGTCGCCCATCTCCACCTGGAAGCTGACGTTCACTGAGCCGGCGGCGGTCTTCGGCCCGAAGAGCGCGGTGCCGATAGCAGACAGGCTCATGCTGAGGGCGGTAGTGACCGCGAAGCCCGCGATGCCACCAGCCGCCATGGTGCTGCCGACCCAGGCCACGGCCGCGCTGATGGGGTCGGCATGTGCAGGACCGGCCGCCAGCGCAATCAGCGCTGTCGTGGCAAGGAACAGTTTCTTCATGCGTTCAGCCGACCTTGAATGCTCTGGTCATGTCGGACCTCGGACGCCGCCCGTGGCCTTGCTCTGTCATCACGATCAGCCCCGAGGCGTCGACCATGCAGAAGGCCTCTCCGACCGCGCCGTCGGCGCGAAGGACGCCGATGTCTCCGACGTCGGCGCGGGACGGATGGATCTCGGGCAGGTGCAGCGCCGCGAAGTCGCCGAGGCTGGCGGTGCCGCTTTCGCGCAGAAGCCGCAGGGCGCCCCTCGGGTTGGCGTACTGGCCACGATAGTCGGCCGCCAGGTCGTTGCCCGTCAGCGCCTCGACGACGGCCGCCGCGAAGCCTGTGGCGCAGTCGTGCTTGCCCCAGGCGAAGGGCTGCCGGCGCTGGCGGTCCATCTCGGCCGCCAGGCGCGAGCGCCAGTCGTCGAGGCGGCGAAGTTGCTGCATCGTCAATCCTGCTTCTTGTAGAACCACTGCACCTTGCGGGCCTGCACGGTGCCTGAACCCTCGCTGAACCTGTCGCCAGCCTGGCGCCGCTTCTGATGACTGTCCGACGACTTCGCCGGGTTGATCGCCGTCAGTTGCGCCATCAGCTCCGAGCGGACGGTGAAGCCGATGTTGCCGTCGCCGCCCACTTGCGGGGTGGCGATGGGCGTATCGTCCACCACGCCCACCCATTGCAGCTGCGGCACCGAGGCGAAGGCCCCGCCGACCCAGGAGGTCTGGTGGATCTCGCAGTAGGCCAGCCGCACGTCATAGCCTCGGACCAGCTGCTGCGTGGCATCCGCAATCTGCGACACGGCGACCGTCACGGGGTTGTCGGTCAGGTCAGCCACCAGCGGGATGCCGTCAGGGATCGAGAGGTTGCAGCCGCCGAGATAGGTCCGGCTGGCGGTACCACCGTCCGGCGTCTGGACGGTCTCCGTGATGTCGTCGTCGCCGGACCAGAGGCCCATCGTCTGCTCAGCGCCGGTATCGCGGTTGCGGGCGCGAACCCAGAAGAACGACACGGGCGCTATGCCTGCTTCCCGCGAGGCTCGCAGGGTGGTGGAAAAGTTCGGATCGAGGGTCTGCATGGTCAGGGCTTCTGCAAAATGGTGATCGAGGCGCTGTCGCCCCACCGGCCGCGGAAGTTGGCGAAGGGTGTGAAGTCGGTGACCATCGCCCGGAAGTTCGGCCGCACCAGCTCGATCCTCGCGCCCGTCGCGATGTTCAGCGGCAGGTAAGGGCGGACTTCCGGCCGCCATATCGTTCCTGCGCTGGAAGCCGTTCCACCCTCCACGAAGGTCCCAAAGTACATTCGGCCCGACCCATATGCGATCGAGAGATAGTCTCCTGCGGATAACACGAAGCCCTCAGGAACTCCCGTAAAGGCGATTGCGCCGCGATCAGTACCCCGAATATCGATGATTGTCGCCGCGCCCAGACCAGATGTCATCCCAGATGCAGGGCCGCCGTAGTACGGGTCCGCCCACAGCAGCGTCTTGCTCATCCCGTCCAGCGCATAGACCTTGGCGTTGATCTCGCGCGCATGGGCCGCGTCCTGGGCGTAGAGCGGGTATGTCGCTCCCCAGAGAGGCGTGGCCATCTGCGCCGACCAGAACCGACCGTCGCCGCTCCCTGAGCGTTCGTCGAAGCGCTGCAGCGCCAGCGGAATGCGTTCGCCGCCGAGGCAGTTGGCAAGGAAGTCCAGCGCGTAGGGATAGGACAGAGCCATCAGTTTCTCCGCCGGCTGCCGGTCTTCTGGTTCATCATGTTGGACGAGGCGCGGCCTTGTGCTGCTGCCGTCTGTTGGCTGATGCGAACGCTCTGACCTTCAGCCTCGGACAGGATGCGCGCGATCAGATCCGGGGAGAGTTCGACCATCAGCTCTGATGCCCCGCCCGAGGACTGCCCCAAGGCTCGGGCAGCCTGTGCCCCGTTGAGGATCGTCCCGCTCACACCTGGCACGAACACTTCTGGCTCGTGTTCGCCCACCACGTAGGCCCGGCCCGCCGAAACAGACCAGCCTCCTGCACGGAACCCGCTGATGCCACGAAGAGAATTGGACAAGAGATCGTTGCCGACCACGGTGTTGCCGCCGAAGAGGTTGCCGAAGAAAGCGCCAAACCCGCCACCTCCACCGAACTGCCCTGCAAGCGCATTCCTGATCCCGCTCGACAGTATGTCGCTGGCAATGCCCTTCAGCACATTCGCCAAGCCCTCGCGCAAGCTCTCACCCGCCACCAGCGCGCCGGCCATGCTGTCCGCAATGCCGTTGATCGCCTGGTCGAACTGCTGCTGCGATCTCTCAGCGCGCTCCAGCTCCCCAGTCAGCTGGCCGAACTGCTGCGCCTGTGCATCGATCTGGGCGCTGAGCTCCGCGTTGACCGGAATACCGGCCTTCTTTGCGGCGTCCAGCATCTCCCACCGGGCGCGGGCGGTCGCGATTTCCTCGTTGGACTTGCCGATGAGTTCGATCTGCCGTTCCAGGCCGACTAGGTCCTGTGCACCATCCGAAAGGATGTCCGCGGCCGTCCGGTCATTTGACGATCGGCTCGAGCGTCCTCCAGCCCCGGATTTCCTGCCGCCGCCACTTCTGCCAGCGCGCGTCGGCTTCAACCGATCCTCAAGCTTGTCGATCTGCTCGGTCAGCTTCAGCTCTTCACGCAAACCGGCTTCATATTCTGACAGCTCTCTCTGCACGCCGGTGAAATTGGCGTCGTTCGGATTGAACGCCTCTTCCAGTTCCGCCCGGCGCTCGGCGACTCGTCCGGCAATAGTTGCCTCGCCTGCGGACTGACCCGCCTGCAGGGCCGCAAGACTCGCCTGCTTGCCGACGGTCGAAATGCCAAGGTTGCTGATGGCGCTCTGCAAGCTGTTGATCGCGCCGACGGCCTGCGTCAGGTAATCGGCCAACGCCAGGGCTTCATCGGCCGCAGCTGCCAGCTCGGGAGGCAACTCGCCAGCCTGTGCAGCTCCCTCTTGGAGCTGGGCGGCGACCGTATCAAGCTGATTGGCCACATTGACAAGAGTCGTGTCACCAGTTTCGCGCAATACCGCCTGGATGGTATCCAGCGCATCGATCGCGCCGGTGAAGTTCTGGTCAGCCAGCGCCGAATCAAGCGCATCCTTCGCTTGAGTGAAGGTGCTGATCTGCTCCTGCGTGACGCCGAACCGTTCGACCTCGGCGTTGAGGCGCTCCATGTCGCTTCGGGCGCCCTCGATCTGCCCCTGCTGCAACATGCGCAGCGCGCCGAACTGGCCCTGCATGCCCGCGCTTTCGTCAAAATCGAGCAGCTTGTTCAGTTCTTCCTTCGCGGTTGCCGCCTGCTCGCGAAGCTCCTGGACTCGCCCAAAGACCCGCGCGACCTGACTGTCTGCCCCGATCAGGGACCCTAGAGCCTTCTCATCGATGACCGACTGGTAGCCCTCGAATGCATCTGCGCGGAACGCGTCGCGCATCCGGTTCTCAAGGTCGCGAACCGCCTCATCCGCGCGCCCGTACTTCTCAATCAGCGCCTGGATGGAGCCAAGCGACCTCGTGTTAATCGTGTTGTTGAACTCGGTCAGCGCGGACTGTGCTGACTGCAGCGACTTGTCGAACTCCTCAGCCATCTTGGCCGCGTCCTGGCTGTCGCCGCCGATGCTGAGCAAGGCACGACCGACAGGGACCGCAAGCGCAGCGACAAGACCCAAGACTGCACCCATGGCGCCAAAGCCGCCCAGGAACTGCGGCGCCTGCTGCGCGAAGGCCACCGATGCCGCCGTCCCGCTCTGCACTTGCACCACGAAATCCTGGAATTGGAAGGCGCTGTTCTGGATCTGTGACCGAAACTGCCTTGCTCCGCGTCCCGCCGCGGTTGCACCCCGATCGAAGGCAACAGAAGCCGCCTGCGCCCGCTGCGCCGTCTTCGTAAACTGATCAGCGCCGGCCGCGCTGACGGCACTGGCCTGCTGCATCTCCCGCGCCGCTTCGACGACCTTCGCTGTGTATTGCGTCTGCGAGATCGCGCCGAGGTCCAGCGCCCGATCCAGACGTTTGATCTCGACCTCGTACTTGCTGGCTGCACGATAAACGGGGTCGTAGGCTTTGCTCAGGCGATCCAGTTCACGGGCATGGGCGCGGGCGGCCTGGGTGTTGGTTACTCGCCCAGAGGCGTCATGGAACGCCTTGCCGGCCTCTTGCCCACGGCGCTTGAACTCGGCGACGACCCTGTTGCTGTTCTTAACCAGTTCAGCGTCCGAGAAGCCGGCAGAGATGACAAGATCAGGTTCTTGCGCCAAGGTCAGACCCCTTCGATACCGAGTTCACGCATCCGCTCGATGCTCATGGGTTTGCCGCCTGGCCCTTGATCCTGGGCGTGCCGGCGGTTCCACTCACTGAGGCAGACATTGTATTGCCGGGGCGACATCCGTCCCGCTTGGTCGGGCGGAATGCCCATCATCAGGCAATTTCCGTAGATCAGCCGGAAAGGCCACTTGCCGTTTTTTCGTTTTCCGGTGTCGGCTCCACCGGATCGGCTTCCCCCGACGCATCATCCTGCACGTCGTCCGGGGGGCCGTAGAGGCATGATGCAAGCACCTCTTGCGCCGGCACCTTGAACGAGATCAGCGGGTGAAGGTCGAAAGCCTTGCGAACGATCTTCAAGGCATCGACGTGGGGCATGCCGCCACCGATCAATCCGCTGCGCAGCACCTCGACCAGCTCCGACGCGTTCCACTGCGCTGCGTTTAGCTTGTGCAGCAGAAACTCGGGGCCGCAGTCGGTCTTCTGCTGAATGGTCTCCAGCTCTGCCAGGCCGAGGCGGAAAGCATGCTCTCCGCCCGGCCAACGAATGACGACTGGCTGCATCAGGCGGCGTTCGTAAACTCGACGCCCGTCTTGAAGCGGATCGTCAGGGACGTGGTGATGACCGCGCCTTCAGTGTTGCCGATCCCATCGAGACCAAAGTCGCCTAACATGCCGATGCCGTCGACATACTCAATCTCACCCGACGCAGCATCGACAATGTGAAGCCGCAGCGGTATTTCCAGCTGATCGACTGCCCACCGTAGGATCCGGTCGCGATTGCCGCGGGCCAGCTGCGCGTTGATCGTCATTGTGACCGTCTGCGCGCCATAGGCGACAAGGGTCTGGATCGGCAGGTTCCAGTCCTCACAGTCGCCAGTCTGAACCTCTTGCATGTTGTTGCTAACGCTGATGGTGACACCGGTCGCGCCGCAGAAGTTCGCGAATACCGCCGGGCTCGCAGGATCGAGAGCCGCCATGAGAACCATGTCGCCGCGATAATGAAGAACGGGAAGTGCCATCTACTTGTCTCCAGTTTTCCCGGCGTCCGCCTGGGGCTTGGGTTTTTGGCGGGTGGCGGCACCTTCGGCTTCCGCCTTGGCGATCACCCACTCGGGGAAGGACTGCGGCGCATCCATTGGCTCAATGCGAATGGAGACGCCCTTCTTGATGTCGGTCGCGTCGAAGCGCCGATGGAAAACGGCCTTAGCCATTACGCCATGCCTCTCTGATTGCCGCGCGGACGCGGTTGCGGATTTTGCGGCGGAACTCCGCACGCATTTTCTTCCACGTCGGATAGAAGAATGGCTGTGCGGCCGTGCCAGGGTGGCTTCCGCCTTGTCCCTGCCTCTTGTCCCGAGAGACTGAAGCATTGCGCGCCAGCGAGTGTGCGCGCGTTCCGAACTCCACGAACCGTGCGTAGAAGGCCTCTTTGCTGCCAGCGTAAATCTTCAACCGCAGAGTGGCGTACTGGTCGCCCTTGTTGCCGCCACTGCGGATTTCGTCGATCATGAACGTCCCGGGCGGAAGTTCTCCCCAGGTCCAGCCGATGCTGGCGACAAGCTTGCGGGAGGCACCTTTCGGAGCGGCCGCCTTCATGGCCGCGACGATCTCTTCTGCGCCTTCCTCCATCGCCTTACGCGCAGCGTCGACGGCGACATCGGGAATTTGCTTTAACTTCTCAAGGATCCTAGGGTTGAGTTCAGCCATAACCCCTCCGAGGAGATGCCCTATGTGGACAGGCGCTATAATCTACTGGCTCATCCTGTCGGCGCTGGTTGCGACCTACGCTGCCGTCAAGAAGGACCGGAACTGGTTCCTCGCGTTTGCCGTCTCCTTAGCGCTCTCACCGCTGGTCGGCTTCATCATCTACCTCGTCACTGACAAGGCAGAAGGCGGGAACGGCTTCATGTGGGACAGCGAAGCGATCAGCGATCCGTTCAAGCGGCGGTAGGGTCCGCCTCCAGCAGAACCTCGACCAGCAACACCCCGTGGACCGTCTGCCCGTCAGGGTCATCCATCACGCGCGGGGTGCCGACCTGAAGCGGGTGCATCGTCACCTCGTCGATGTCCGCCCAGCCTTTCAGCGCCCGTCGCACCGTCGCCGCCAGGGCCGCCATGTCGAGTTTCGTGCGCCGGTCCCAGAGGTCGATCTGCACCGTCCAATCGTCGGCCTCGATGCCCTCGGCGTCGGCCTCGGTACCATAGATCGGACCAAGGGTCGCGTAGGGATAGGCCGTGTCAGCTGCAGCCTTGTCATAGACCCGGCCGCCCAGGTCCGGCACTGCCGCGATCAGCCGCGCGATGATCAGCTCGCCGAGGCGCAAGACATCTGTCATTTCCGATGTCCCTCGACCTGGATGATCACCAGCGCCCGATCGGCCGAAAGATAGGGGTTGCCCTGAACCTCGTAGATCATGCTGTCATCTTCCAGCCGCCATTCCGAAGTGATGCGCCGCGTCAGCGTCGAGGCCCTGACGGCGACTGTCGCGGGGTTCCTCGCCTCGAGCCGCGCCTGCTGGAACGCTTCGCTGCTCGGGCGGTGCTGGAAGTTCGCCCAGACCTTCCCGCGGTCGTAGTAGTCCTGCACCAGGTCTCCTCGAGGACCGGGATCCTTGAACGGCTCGCGCAGCGTAACCCGGCGGTCGAGGCTTGCGGTGTTCATACTCGCCAGACCTTGAACGGCGAAACCATGGCGTCGACCTCGGGCGGAAACGTCGGCCCGTCACCTCCGCCGCGGTGGCTGTAGAAGAAGTTCACGAGCATCAGCGCAGCTGTCTTGATCGCCGGGGGAACGGCGTCGACCGGCCCGAAGCCGGCGATGAAAGTGACTGCCACCGGCCGCCCGAGAAGGGTGCCGAAGTCGATCGCCAGTCCATCATGACACTGCGAGAATGGTACCGGCCCGACCGGCGCGTCGGTGAAGGCGACCGAGACTTCGCTGATGTCCGGAAACGGCAGCCGCACGGTGCGGCAAGGCCGGGGGACATCGAGCCGCCAGGTCTGGTTGACAATGCAGCGGCGCAGGATGCCGCGATACCCGTCGAGATGCGAGATCGCGGCCCCGATCGCCTGCTCCAGGAGGGCGTCCTCGTCGGTGTGGTCGACCCGGCACTGGGCCTTGGCCTCGTCCAGCGTGATGAACGGCGCCGGAGCTTCGACGAGGGTCAGCCTCATCAGGCCTTCGCCCCCTTGCCATAGACGGACGTGTCCAACCCCTGGCCGGCGACGTTCTTGTCCTGCGGCCGGGCGCTCTTGGCGTCGTTCCAGTCGATCGCGTTCTGCGTGCTGGTCGTGCCGGCGCGCGGATTGGCATCGACGCTCTCATGCGTCAGGTCGACGGCCTTGGCGACCTCCGGCTCCATGATGGCGCCCGAGGGGTTCTGCAGGTCCGTTGCGGGCGCCGGATCGGCGGGGGCCGACACAGCGGGATCTTGCGCTTCGGCGGCCGCTGCCGCCTTCGCCTGGTCTTCAGCTTTCTTCGCCATCGTCGTGGCTCCTGTGGTTGCGGAAGGACAGCCCGGCCCAAAAGGGCCGGAGCGATGCTTAGGCGCCGCCGCCCATGCGGAGGGCGCGGAGGGCCTGCGGATCCAGCAGGCCGCCGCCGACGCGCTTCGTGGTGTAGAAGTGCACGAAGGGCTTGTTGGTGTAGGGATCGCGCAGGACGCGAATCCCGGTGCGGTCGATGATCAGGTAGCCCCGGCGGAAATCGCCGAAGGCGATCGGTACGGCGCCGGCTGCGACGTTCGGCATGGCTGCCATCTCGGTCACCGGGTAGGCCAGCAGCGTCTGCGGCTGGCCGGCGCTGAACGACGGCTGCCACAGGTAGTTGCCGTCACCATCTTTCAGCTTGCGCACCCGTGCCAGCGACGTCCGGTTCAGGACGAAGCGGGCGTTCTGGGACAGGGCGCCTGGCAGGTCGTAGACCATGTCGATCAGCTCGTCGCTGGTGATGGCGTCGGCCGCGGCGGTGGTCTGGGCCTTGATGGCGCCGAAGGGATGCGCGGCCGCGTTGGCCGCACCCTCGACATAGGTCAGGAAGCCATTGGGCTTGTTGACGCCGTTGCCCGCGACGAAGGCCAAGCCCTCCTGGTAGGCAAACTCCGCCTCGACCTCGTTCGCGATCCAGGCCTCCAGGTCGACCGCCGAATCGTCCAGCATCTGCTGGGTGGCCGCCGGATTGGCGTAGAGCTCGCCGGTGGCATAGGTCAGCTGGGCGAACTCGGGCGTGTTGGTCTCGACACGGGGCGCGACTTCACCGACCCAGCCCGAGCCCATGCCGCGCTGGTTGAACAGCTTGCGGAAGCCGGCACTCGAGATCGTCTGGATCGAGGCGATCTGGCGCATCGGCGAGACCTCGACCAGTCGATCGGTGATCGTGCGATCCCATTCGACCGGCGCCAGGTATCCGCCTTCCTCGGCCGCGCCCTTGTTCAGCGCCGCCTGCACGTCGCCCTTTCGGAAGTGTGCGTTGAAGGACGCGCTGTATTCCGGATCGGTCGGGCGCCCGTCAGTGCCGGGCCCGCCCATCTGCAGCGCGGTCATCTGCGTGGCCTGCGCGTCCAGGGCCGCCTGCAGGTCTCCAACCGTCCTCTCAATCTTCGACAGCGCGTCGGCGCGAACCACGTCCTCCTGGCCCTTCTTCAGCGCCTTGATGGTCTCGTCGTTCTGCGACTTGAACTCGGTCCAGGCCTGGTTCAGCGCAGTCATCATCTGCTTGGGGTCGCCGGTCGCGTCAGCGCGCACAGCGAGGATCCCGCGCGTCATCAGCGCGGGGTGGAAATGCTTGCTCATCGTGTTCCTCACTTTCTGAGCGTGTTGATCATCGACTGCACGAGTGCAGCCGTCTCGGCGTCAGCGCCCGGCGTGACGCGGGGGGCAGCGCCAGACGTGCCTCCCGTGATCTCGGCCAGAAGCGCGCGGCGTTCCGACCGGGAAACATTCTGCTTGGCCAGGATCGTGTCGACGCGGCGCAGGGCATTCGTGCCCGCGCCGTCGCGCTCCTCGACATCGGCGGTCAGCAGCGTATCGGCGAGACCGGCGGCCATGGCGTCCTCGCCATTGAACCACGTCTCGCCGTCCATCCATTCTGCGGCCTTCTCCCGATCGACACCGGCCTTGGCCGCGTAGACCGCCGCCATCGCGCTGTCGAAGGGCTCCATGGTCTCGGCGGCCGCCCGCATGTCGTGGCGGTTGCCCACGGCGACCACCCAGGCGTTGTGGACCATCAGGAAGCCCGCGCGGCCGATCTGAACCTCGTCTCCCGCCATGGCGATCACCGATGCTGCCGAGGCGGCCAGGCCCAGCACCCGCACCGTGATGTGGCGCGGGTCCTGCCGCAGCTGGTTGTAGATGGCTACGCCCTCGAAGAAGTCGCCGCCGGGGCTGTTGATGTCCACGACGACGGTGTCGGCCTTGATCGACCGCAGCGCTGCACCGATCCGCTTGGCGGTCACGCCGTCGCCCGTCCAGTAATCCTCGCCGATCATGTCCAGGATGCTGATGACGTTGTCCCGGTCGCTATCGGCGGCTTGGATGTTGGACTGCCACCGATCCATCATCTGCGGCGACGGCTCGTAGGCCTGGACCTGCGCTGGACGCGAGGCCTTGATCTCAGGTGCTGCGCGTTGGGTCATCGTTCCCATCCTTTCGTGTGATCGGGCCCGGCAGATCGGTGCGCGCCGGCAGGTCCAGCCAATCGCGGACCTCGTCCTGGTGCAGGAACGACTGCTGGTTGTTGACGCTGAGGCCCTTGGCGAAGAACTCCGCCTGGTCCTTCATGCTGCCACGCAGCAGCGCCGCGGCGTTGAACTTGGCATAGTACTCGTCCTGGTCCCGGTCGCTCAGCAGGCAGCGCCAGATGGCCTGTTCCCACGCCTCGAACCACGGGTTCAGGCCGTAACGGACGAACATCTGGCCCAGGACATCGATACCCGAACCCCAGGACGTGTCGTCCACCATCAGAAGCGGGCGCGGCACGCCGAAGGTCCGTGCGACCTCTTCCACCTGGTGGCTGCGCATTTCCAGGTGCTGGCTGCCTTGCGCCGTCTGCTGGAAGGGCTTCGGCTCCATGCCCTCTTCCGCGATCATCCAGCGGTGCGCATTCTCCGAGCCTTCGCGCTCCTCCATGCTGGCCAGCAGCCGCTCATAGGCCTCTTCGGACAGCCGCTTGTTCTGCGGCATCACCAGCGCGCCGCCGACGATCATGCCGTTGCGGAACAGCCGGGCGGCAGCTTTCTCGGCCTGCAGCGCCAGCCCGATGGCCTCGGCCGCCTGCTTCACCAGCGACCGGCCGCGGATGCCGTCGGTGGTGAAGCCCCGCAGATGGAACACGTCGCTCGCCGCCAGGGTTCGCGACCCGCCGTTCCGGGGCGTGAACTTGTAGACGATCGAGAAGTCGTCGCGCTGCTCGACACTCGTGCGGCGCGGATCCATCGGCAGCAGCCCGATGACCTGGTCGCCGCGCCGAACCTTGGCCGCGAAGGCATCGCCCTCGGTCAGCGCCCAGGTCTGCATCAGCTGGCGGAACTCAAAGGCAGTCTGCCAGTCGTTCGGCTTGCGGTGCAGCACCCGGAACAACGGGTGGTCGGTGGCCTTCTGGCGCTCGCTGCCTTGCCGATGCAGGTGCAGGGGCAGCATAGCGATCGAGTAGGACAGCAGCGACACGCAACGGAACACCGCTGTATTCTTCAGCGCCTGGTCGGGCGTGATGACGGCTCCGCTCTGGGTCATCCCGCCACCCCGCAGCAGCTCGACCAGACCGGGGTCGTTCAGGCTGCTGTACTGCGCGCCGTCTGCGCAGGCCTGCGGCCGGGCAGGGGAGGCGGCCGTGGTCGGGAATGCCCCGGCGTTGCCTGGCGGGTGGCGAATGATCCCCATCAGGCCAACCTGATCCCGCGGGTCTCATAGACCGAGGGACCCGAGGCCTCGGGGTTGCCGAACATCAGCATCGCGGCGTTGAAGGTCGCCATCAGGGCGTCGATCTTCGCGCTTCCGGCGGCTTGCTTGGTCACGATGTAATTGCTCCCCTTGAGCTCAGTTTTTGCGTTGCCCACGGTCCAGGACATGAAGTCCCTCCCGCCATGGACCAGCTTGCCGTCCTTCAGGCGGCGCGGCAGGGTCAGCACGGCCGACTGCAGCTTCCAGCCCTGGCCGACGCTGATCCAGCGGTCCTCGCCGAACCCGGCCACGTCCAGCGCGTCCAGCAGCTCGGCGATCCCGGCGGCGTCCAGGCCAATGGCCGGACTCTCCGTCGGCAGCAGTCCCGCATCCTCCAGCTTCTGGATCACTTCGATCGCACCAGCGACGTCGTCACCGACCTGCAGGCAGATCGTCAGGTCACCGGCTTCTTCGAAGTCCCGCAGCTTGGCATCGATGTCCTTGCGGCGATCGAAGACCTCCTCGAAGGCCCAGGCATGCGCCCAAAGCAGCCAGCGGCGGGTGTGCTTCTCCCGCCCGATCACCGCGACGGCAAAAAGGTCATCGAGGCCGCCGCCGTCGACACCGACGACGCAGACCTCCGAGCGGCGGATCAGCTCATCCAGCGTCAGCGTTTCGTCTGCGCAGGCTTCCCAGTGATCCACGCCGCGCCAGGCGTCGCCGCCAAGGCCCACGCCGATCTCGATGTTCAGATGCTGGCTGGCCCAGATCTGCTCGGCCTCTTTCGAGACCTTGCCGTTGTTCTCGTAGTCGTCCTCGAGGGCCTGCTCGTCGATCGACAGGCCGAGGTTCGGCAGGATCAGGCCCCAGTTGTTCCGGTCCCGCCAGAAGGTCTCGTCCTTCTGCAGCTCCTCCGGAAACTCGTAGAGGATCGGCAGCATGATGGGCTTCGACCCGCCCTTGCCGTCACGGATCGCCCGGGCCTTCTTCAGCTCGGCCTTCCAGATGCCCGTCGGCATCTCGTCGGACTGCGTCGTGATCATCAGCACCTTGCCGCGCTGCATGGTGATGCCGCCGCCGCGGATCTGCTGCATGACCTTCAGGGCCTTGGCCTTCTTGCCCAGCTCGTGCAGCTCGTCGATGATCGTCAGCACCGGGATCTCACCGGTCACGATCGAGGTGTCGAACGTCTTCACGTCCAGCGACGTGCCGGTCTTCCGCCTGGTGATCGTCTTGTTCCAGTCCTTGACGTCGAAGATCAGCTGCAGCTTCTCGTCCAAGGCGACCATGCCCTGCGCCTGCTCGAAGCATCGCTCCGAGATGTTCTGGCTCGGGCCGACCAGCAGCATCTGCCGGTTCGGAGCCTCCTCCATGTAGAGCGCCGTCAGCGCCAAGGCGGCGACATAGGTCGACTTCGAGTTCTTCTTCGGGACCATGCAGAGCAGTTCCCACACCAGCTCGCGATGCGTCTCCGGATCCTCGCTGGCGAAGAAGGCGACCAGCAGCGTCTTGAACCAGTCCCCGCAGGCCACCGACATCGGAGGGTTTCCCGAGACATCCGGAAGCCTGAGCCGATTGAAGAACGCCAGCACCCGAGCGGCCTTGGCGTCGTTGATCGGGACATCCGCCATGGGCACGTCGCCCGCCTGCAACCGCTCCCACCAGTCCGGGCAGGCGAAGCGGGGCAGGGCCTCAGTGGCGGACATCCCTCTTGGTCTCCTGATCCAGCTCGGCCGTCAGCGCCGCGTCGGCATCGAGCGCCATCTTTTCGGCCATCAACTTCTTGCCGAGCTTTTCCTTGGGCTGCTCCGCCGCCTGGTCCCGCTTGCCGGCGAAGGTGCGCTCGGCTTCCATCCGGTCGAACATCTCGACCAGCCGATCGACCTGGCGCATCGCCCCGACGTTGCCGGCTCCCGCCGCCTTCACCGCGAGCTCGAGGCGACGGGCGTCGAGCATGTCCCGGGCCACTGCCCGAAACTTCAGCTCCTGAAAAAAAAGCCGTCTGAACGTCGGCAGCGACATGTGCAGGACGCTGGCTATCCGGTCGTTGCTCCAGCCGACGGCCAGCAACATCTTGACCTTGTTGCGATCTTCCAGCGTCGCCTCTTTGCGAGGCCGTCCCGGCTTGCCCGACTTGGCTTCGACCGGGTTTCCGAAGAGGTCAAAAACCGCATCCATCAGAAAAAAATCTCCGAATGAGGGGGACGCGGGTCCCGGCGGATCCGGCCCGTGGACTTTCGACCCACCCCCCTTTTGCCGGGGTCGCCGCCGCCCCGGCGGTCAGGCCGGGGGCTGCCCGACCTCGACCATGACCGGCGGGTGCGCGGTGCCCCATATACGCAGGTGGACCGAGGCGCCCGCGTTGAGACGCGCCAGTTCGTCAGGTGTGGGTTGCCACGCCGTCACCATGGCCGGAGTGCCGTCGCCGTTGACGGCGCAGTTGATGACCTCATCGCGTAGCGGCAGGCCGAGGTAGCCTTGCGACTTGCCGATGATGCGGGTGACGCCTTCAATCGTACCGATGAGCATCGCGCCGTTCCTCCCTCTGCTTGTCCCGGTTGTGGCAGGTCGCGCACATGCACTGGACGTTGGACCTGTCGAAGAACAGGTCGCGGTCGCCGCGGTGGGCGCGGATGTGATCGCCCACCAGGTCTGCGCTCGGCCAGATCCGCTTGCACCGAACGCAGGTGAAGCTGGCCGCGACCAGCACATCCCACCGCAACGCCCGCCATTCCGCTGTCTTGTACCAAGCACGCCAAGTATCGATGCGATCCCGCGAACGAACCGGCGAAGGGCCAGCCTGGCCACGCGGCTTCAGCTGGCGCCCGCGTGGTGCGAGTTGCTTCATGCGTGCCATGGCTGATCCTTGAAACTGGGCCCGCGCCCGATGGGCCGGTCACCTTCACCGATCGAACGGTTGGCGCGGGTTCGCTCGACCTTGCGGCCAGCCGACAAGCACTCCGGAACGACAAACGCCCGCTCGGGATGATCCCTGCGGGCGCACGTCTGGATAATATTGATTCTGCTCGCACAGAGCGCCCTAAGTGGTCAAGACCTTTTTTTGCCCTCTGGTGCCGTTCATGGCGTCCAGCGCCTCGCTCAGCGCCTGTAGAGCCGCCTTTGCGTTCCGACCGTTGTCCTGCCAGCTGAACAGGGTCAGCGTCTGCTTGATGCTCAATCCCTTCACGCAAACCGCATCGACCAGATCGCGCTTGGTGAAAATGTTTGGTGCACGTTCCCCTGGTGTCAGCTTGCGCCCACGCTGCGAGGGACGGATGCGGCGCATGACCATTGCAGGGCCGGTGCCGATCCTCTGCCGCAGACGGTCCAGCTCATCCGAAAAGGCCATGCGCTGATCCATCCAGTCGCGCCCACCATCGCCGCCGAACGACGCCTGCAGCTGCGACAGCTTTGTGCCATCGGCGCTCAGCAGCTCCACCAGGTCGTGATACCGCCGCCCGATCGAGATCTGGAACGGGTCCAAAGGGCAGGGCTGCTTGCGGCGCAGGGCGGCCGCCTGCATGGCATCGAAGACATCAGCCCGGCGAAGCGCCGACCGCCCACCGTAGCCGCGGTGCACGGCCTCGACCTTGTCGGATCCGACCGGCAGCAGCTCGACGTTCTCGATCAGCACGAAGCCCCCGCGCGGCGGCGTGGCGGCAATGGCCGCGCCACAGGCTTCCGGGATCCAGCCGGCATCCACGGCAGACTGCAACCGCGCCGCTTCGGCAGCGACAGGGCGAGGCTCGATCCCCTGCGCTCGGTCCTGCTCAGCCTCAAGAGCCAGCTTTTCCAGATAGGTCAGTCCCTGGTCCGCGTTCAGGTCCTTCATTTTGTGGTTCTTCGCCATTCTCATACTATCCGTTGTTTTTGGTCTTGAAGGGTCAGGGATGATGGGGAGGTTCTTTGAAGTTCAGGGAAGATAAAGGGAGGATAAGAGAGGGTGATAATCTGAAGGAAAACAGGGAGATACGGCGGCTAGGGAGGATAGGGACGATAATTCCGAACTAACGCACATGAGAGACCTTCACCCCTTACCCCTAGTCTCGCGCGCGCATATGCGTAGGTCGCAGATATCCTCCCTATGCTCCCCATCATCCCTGACCGCCCCCTAACCCCCTGATTTCACCGCCTGCGCCCCCGCACCCCGTATCTTCCCCAACCTCCCTGCAGGGACGATGAACCTCCCTGATCGAAGCAAGCGAGGGAGGGGTGCGGGGAGGCATGGGGCATCCGCTTTGGGCTCCATCTTGACCACGGCCAGCATCCTCCCCGGCCGCGAACGGCTCGAGACGCGGCAAGCTTCGCAGGAATGCGTTGACCTCTGCGGCTGAGATCCCGGCGACCGGGGGTGGCATTCGGAGGGCCGCATCGTTCGGCGCCTGGCCGTCCCAATGCGCCCGCCGCCGCGCTTCGATGGTTCTCTGAAGATCGTCTCTGGTGCCTCGCCAGCCATTCCAGAAAGCAGGGTCGGGCACCGCCTCCTGGGCAAGCTCGAGTAGCTGCGCCTTGCTCAGGCGAGTGAGACTGGCCAGCAGCCATGCGCGACCGCTACCCATGCCGCGCCCCCGTCCAGGTCACATGGCCGTCCACACCTAGCGGCAGGTCCCGCTTGAACGTGTCGCTGAAGCGGATCCCGTCGTAGCGCATGATCCCGCTGGACTTGCGGTCGGTGAAGCCCTTGCCGGTGGACGGACTTCGCCAGTTGCGGCTCTTCTCCTTCAGCTTGAGGGAGATGGTGCGGTCCTTCCACTGTCCCTCGCCGCGCCGGTCCAGCCAGAAGTTGAAGGCGGCGACCAGGTCCTTGGTGTAGAGGCTGTCGACAGGGTCGCCTGTGACGACGCAGGCCGTGTCCAGGAACATGCCGACCGGGTCCGACTCCTCCCGGTACTCTCGGGTTGCATCGAGGACTGCTGCCGGCTCCTGGAGCCCGCCTTCGAGATAAGCGATCAGCCCATCGATCAGCCAGTTGAGGATGCCCGATCGCTCCGCCCACAGCTTCTTGCCGAGGTTCGGGTCGCGTTCCTCCTTGGGGATCTGCACGTCGAACGGCACCAGCAGCACCCGCCGCCAGATCCCGTCGTCCAGGCCGCGGATCTCGGGCTTGTGGTTGCCGCTGATCGTCAGCTTGAAGATCGGCTTCACCTCGACGAAGTCGCTGTGCAGCGCGCGGATCAGCATCGGCTCGCCGCCGGTCAGCTCCTTGATGATGCCTTCCTGCAGTTTCTCGCCTTCCTCGGGTTCCGAGGCGCGGACGAAGCGCGCGCCCATCAGCGGCACCAGGTCGGGCGTCGCATCGCCCCCGCCGCGTCGGTTGCGGCCGGTCAGCGATTCGATCTTGGCGGTGCTGGCATAGTCGCCCATCATCTGCGCCATCAGGTCGACCAGGACCGACTTGCCGTTGGCGCCGCCGCCATAGAAGAAGCACAGCTTCTGTTCCCCCGTCAGCGCCGTCATGCAGAGCCCAAGCCAGCGCTGCAGGAAGCCGCGCATCTCGGCGTGGGGCTGGATCCGCTCAAGGTAGCGATCGAAGGTCGGACAGGCGGCGTCCGGGTCGTAATCGACCGGCATCAGCTTGGTCGAATAGAAACTGCGCTGGTGGTCGAGCAGCTCGATGGAAGCGACCTTGCTGAACCCGGTGCCCGGGCCACCATCGACGCTGAAGCGCAACACCCCCGACGCGCAGTTGACGTCCAGCGGTTCGGCATCCAGCAAATCGAGCGGCTTGGCCAGACTGGTCTGCGCTTCCGTCATCGCCGCCTGGATCCGGGCCGAATTGCCCGAGGTCCGGGCGAAGCCCCGGTGATCCTTGCGCTTGCTGGTCAAGATCTTCTCAAGGTTCATCAGGTCGGCCAGCTTAGGTGCCAGGCTGTCGCGCTCCGTCTTGGCCGCCTCGGCCCCGTCGCCGCCCGTCTCGATGATCGCGTCCAATTCGCGCGCCCGAAGCCTCACGGCCCGCAGCTGACCCAGCTTCTCCATCTGCCAGTCCTCGAGGATGAGGTAAGGCACCTCGCGCTCGATCAGCGCGCCCAACTTCTGGGCTCGCCGGCGTGCCTCGATCTCGTCCGCATCCTTCTCCCATCTGGCGCCGGTCCAGACGAACCAGCCGACGCGCGGGACCCAGATCACGTCCTCGCCGAAGTAGCAGTAGAACCGCTTGCCATTGCCGTAGTCGTTCAACGGGAACTGGGCAGAGTCGCGGGGACGTTCGTCGCCCTCCGCCTCAGGGGGTGCGGGGGAACCGTCGTCCGGCTCCCGGCCGGGGTCCTGGGGGTCGTCCGCGGGTGCGGCATCATCCGCCGGCGGCAGGTCCATGCCCTCGGGCAGATCGACTTCCTCTTGCGCAGCCATCGCGGCGCGCGCCTTTTCCATTCCGCTTGTCATCAGTTGCCTTCCGCGCTGACAGACGCCCCGTCCATCAACAGATCGTTCATGTCGATGCCGTCGCCCGGGTGGACGATGGCGGCGGTCAGGCCGGGCCGCAGCGCCATGGCGCGGCGCAGGCCGGAAAGAAGGTTGGCGCGGGTCAGCTTGGGATCGCTGTCGCCGTCCTGGACGAAAACCAGGCGTCGGACCCACGCCGGCGGAACGAAGGCATCGCGATCGGCAAGGTCCGGAATGCCTGCGAACTTCAGACCGGGGCCGAGCTTGCGGGCACCGGCCAGGTTGCCAAGGTCGACCCCGGCCCAGGACGCCGCCCGGGCCAGGTCGGCTGCCGCCACCATGGACGACAGCGTCGTCTCGATGCCTTCCGCCATGACCATCACCTCGGCGTCGCGTGGCGTGAAGATCCGAATCGCTCCGCCCTTCTTCGACCCGTAGACCTTCTTCGAAGCCACGGTCTCGCCGGGCTTCGACGGATGCGGGGCCACGACCTTGCCCTTGGGCTGGCCGAGGTCGATCCATGTCCGGTGGACGCCTGTCAGGCTGCCGTCTGCCGAGAGAATGGCCGACAGCATCGTCGGCCCCTCATGCACGGTGATGAACTCGCCCCGCCGCTTGTCATCCGGCACCACGAGTCGGGCGGCGGGCTCGAAGCGGAAGCAGCGTGGCAGCGTTGCCCCATCACGCGGGCGGATACCGCGGCGGCTCAGGTAGTCAACGACCAGGGTTCCCTCGGCCGGACGCGCGTCGTTCCAGATCTTGCGCGCCAGGGCGATGGCATCCTGCCGCCGACGCTCGGCATCGGCTTCGCGCTGGCGGCGATGCGCGGCCGCCTTGCGCTCCTGTTCTGCCCGCTGCGCCGGCGTCAGCTCCTGTTTAGGACCAGCGATCCATTCCAGCGCCGCCTTGAAGTCTAGGCCGAGTACCAGCTGCACCAGCGCGATCTGATCACCCTTGGCGCCACAGCGCCGACAGTTGATCACGCCTTTGGCCGGGTTGATCGAGAAGCGGTCCTTCCCCCCGCATCCAGGGCAGGGGCCGACCAGCTCGCCGCTGGTCCGGACCAGACCCCGAATGTCGAGCCGGTCGACCAGATCAAGCATCGGGACCTGGTGCGCCTGCTGGATGCGGAGATCGTCAGCCATTCTGCTGCGCCTCGCGATCGACGATCCAGCGCAAGGTGTGCAGCAGGTCCGTCTGCCCGTCCAGCGTGGCGCGGCCGTGCTGGTCCGCGATCGCGCTGCACATCATCGACCGCCAGCGGGCGGTGATGTCCGCCGCGCGGCAGCCCAGCTGATCCTCCATCTCGGCCATGAGGCGGCGCGCAACGAGGCTCTCCGCCAGATACAGATCGTCGGATGGCGTGAAGTCGGACGACAACGTCAGCAGATGGCTCAGGCAGCTGATCTGCCGCGCGGGCAGCTTGTCGGCGATCGCCGCCTGCAGCAGATGCCGCTTGCGGTCCTTCGCTGCGACTGGCGGCTGCGCCGCAGGCTTGGACGCCGATGGCTTCGTATCCGCTTTCGGCTGCGGCGCAGGCGTGTCGGCCTCTGGCGCGACTGGTTCTACCGCCTCCGGCGCATCGCCAGCTGCTGCCGATACAGGCTTCGGCCGAAGCTTGCGAAGACGTTGCTCGACAGACACCGCGCTGCGACCCAACTGCTCGCCGATCGCCTTGTACGGCTGCCCGTCGTCGCGGGCCTTCTGGATGGCAGCATCCTCATCAGCAGACCACGACTTGTGATAGCCGGGGATGTCCTCGCCGGCGTCACGCAACAGCTTCAGCTGCGCCCGGCAGGCCTCGGCCGTCCGGCCAAGATCCTGGGCCATATCTTCCAAGCTGGCGCCGGTGGCCTTCAGGACCTTCAGCCGCGCGATTCGATCTTCCGTCCAAGCATCGACGCGCTGCTTGCGCGGCTGCCGGACGACGGCCGGGGCGGGCTTGGCGGCAGGCTTGGCCGCCGAACGGGCCGAGCTCAGCTTGTGACGGGCGATGGCCGTTCGCGTGGCGGCGACAGGGCGACCAAGGGCTTCGGCGACCTGCACCGCCGTCTGTCCTTGTGCCAGCAGGTCCCGGACCTGCCGCAGCTCCGCTTCCGTCCATGGCTGGCCGGCCCTTGCCGGGGCTGTCGCTGCCAGCACCTCCTCAGCGGCATTGACGGCGGCAGCATCGCCCGCGTCTTCCCGCTTCCCGGCGACATATTCCGCGAGGTCCACGAAAGCGGTGGCTGGCATAGGCGACGGCAGGCGCACCGCCAGGCCGCGCAGCAGGGCCAGCGGGATCTGGTCGATCGGCGCGTTCATTTGACACCCCGCGCGGCATCCCAATGCGCGCCAAGCGCCCACCGGTCGAAGTCGTTCATGGCGGCGGCAACGTGGTGCGCGATCGCGCGGTGGTGGCGATCGACCGGATGGACCAGCGCAGCCGCCTTGATCAGCGGCAGCATTGCCCCGTCCTGCGTGGCGCGCTCAGCCGCCTTGGCCGCGATGTCCACCAGCATCCGGTGCTCCTCGGTATCGGCGACCAGCGGCGGGCGGGACAGCACGCCCAGGACATGGATCAGGCTTCGGTCGAAATGCGTCAGCTTCATGTTCACCCCTCGATGTCTGCGCGCGCGACTGGGGACGGCCAGCAGGACCGCTCGACGGCGCGGAACAGCCGCTCACCCGCGGCACTCAAAAGTTCAGGATCCTGGCGCATGCCGGGGAACTGGATGGCGAAGCATTTCAGCTCCTGCGCCAGCGGGTCGTCCCGGCCCATCGTCTCGCCCACCGCGACGACTGCGCGGCCCAGGCCAACCGCATCCGCCTGGCCCTGCATGGCCTGCAGGGCGACGCAGAGGGTCAGAAGCCTGGCCGATACGCGGTTGTGGGAAGTGGGCATCGATGCCTCGCGATGGTGATCCCGGGACGCCCGCAGGGAGGAGGATGGCGGGCGTCCCGGGGACCGCGCGTGTGGGACCGCGCGGATGGGAATGAAAAGGACGCGGCGACGGTCAGGCCGCCGCGTCAGTTGCCGGGCCAAGGCAGAACAGGCGCCGGAAGTTGGTGTTGCCCTGCCGCCTTCTGGCGGCTCTCGGCCGGGCCGGCCGCAGGTTCCGCGATCCCGGCTCGTCCACTCCGCCCGGAGCGGCCGAAATCGCGGCGGGTGACCCCGGTCGCCGTTGCCGACGCCGGCAGCCAGGTGCTGCGCCCCGGCTGGAGTACCCGCCCCGGGCAACCTGAAAGCCCGAACAGCATGTCAGTGTCTTTGACCTGGGCGAGCGGCCCGGTCACGATGACCCGATAGAATCACACCTGAGAGAACCCCGATGCCAAAGATCATGAGCAGCGAAGAAGCCCTTGCCATCCAGGCAGAGTTCGAACGACTAGCGCCAGCAAGCGCGTCACCAGAGGAGGTCGCGGCCGCGCTCGATGTCGTGTCCGTGGGGGTGCAGAGCGGACATGCCGGCATCTTCCTACGACTGGTCGGCCGCGATGGCAGGGAAGTTGATGTCCTCTTGAACCCCGCGGCCGCGATGCTGATCAACGGCACCCTGGCCCAGACGCTCGAGGCGGAAGGCTGGGTCGACGAAGAAGGATTTGTGACCTCCGGCTGATCCCTAATCAAAGGCTCGTCCGAGGTCCGCGCAAAGCGTGCGCCTATAAGCGGCTTCAGATCCTCCATCAGCTCTCTCCCCGCATGATCTCGCCGTAGCGGTCCAGCGTCTGGACGGCATGATCGACGTGGTGGCCATAGGGCGCGTTCATGCCATCGAACCAATTGCAGGCCGTCTGGAAGGTGACGCCGAAATGCACCGCGCAGATCTCGCGGCTGGAAAAGCTGGCGATCATCAGCAGCGACCAGCGGCGCAGGAACGCCTCTCGGTCAGTCTCGGGCTGGACGTGCGCGCGCCGTGCGGCGGCTCTGCCACGGCCGCGGCCGTCGAAGGTGCTGGCATGGGACATTTGACGGCATGCGCCGTCACGCTGCGTCGGTCGCAGCGTCTGTTTCGGGAGTGTCATGGGTAATCTCTGGGTTGAAGGGTTGGGGGTGGGCTTGCGCCGGCCAGTTCTGATCGAACCATGCCATCGCCGCGTTGAAGCGACGGACGGTGATGTCGCCGCCACGCCGCAATGCGGAGAGCTTCTTCGTGTCGCCGAAGACGCGGTGGGAGACGGTGGTGTCTTCAGACACACCAGCCGCAACCTTGTACGCGTCGGCGCGAGCGATGAGGGAGTTCATGTCGATCATGCTGAATGTGTGCGGTATATAAACCGCACTGTCAACGGTAATCTAACCGCTAACGGCGCTGCAACTCGTGCGGTAACTTCCACCGCATGGACATGAGTGCTGTCATCACGCGTATTTTGGCGCGAATCGAAGAGCTGAAGGCCTCAGGAAAAGCCGTCAGTGAACGATCAGTTTCCGTCGAGGCTACAGGATCGCCTGACACAATCCGGAACTGGCGCCGGGCCGTCCAAGCCGGGCGCAGAGCTGGCGCGACTACGGTTAAATTGCAGCAGGTGGCAGCTGCCCTTGGTGTTACATCGGAATGGCTTATCCTAGGCGGCGAGCCTGATGGCGATGATCGAGCGCGCGCCATAGCGGAGATCCTGGTCCTTCTTCGAGAACTAGCGCCCGAAGAGCTTGAGATGCTGCGAGCTGCCGCAGAAGGCGTTCACGCTCGGCGGCACAAGGCGAGCTGAGCGCGCTTTTGAGGCTGCGTAGTACCGATTCGGCGGCATCCATTAGGCTTTCCCAAGTAGAACATAACGCGAACCTTTGCCGATTAGGTTGCAGTACGGCAACCCCCTAACCGCCGTGCGCAAGTAGCCAAGAAGGATGATGTGCGGTTTTACTACCGCAAATATCCTTGACGACGGTTTATTTACCGCACATGGTCAGCAGCATCGCAACCCGATGGAGCTCACGGCCATGTCGCCTTCCCCTGACGTTCCGCGCCGCCTTCCGATCCAGGCAGAAGCCCGCGCGATTCTGACGAACCCGCAGTTGGCCGCTCAGGCCGGTCCTCTCGCTCGCCGGCTCGCCTGGATGATCGAGGCAAACGCCCGCGGGCACCGCACGCGCCAGGCGCACCGCCCGGCCAGCATTCAAGGGGGTCGCACCGATGGGTAACGTCACACCGTTCGGTCGCCCGCTGACCGAGGAGGATGCAGAGCGGATCGTCCGCAACCCGAACCTTGGCTGGGATGTCGACACCCTCGAGCAGGCGCAGGACATGCGCCGCAGGTCGCTGCAGCGCGCGATCGTTGCGGCCGACGCCGAGGACAGCGGCAACAGCGGGGTCGTCATGGCCTTGGTAATCCTCGGCATCGCCGTCACGTTCGGCGCCATCATCGGCGCCGGCCTCATGAAGTGGTGGCTGACATGACCGAGTTCGCCTTCTGCAATTCCAGCCGCGTCAGCGCCGCAGCCTTTGCCGATTGCTGGGATGCCGAGGGGAAGCCCGAGCGTGTGGTGACGCTGGCTATGGGCATGACCCACGACGATGGCTCACAAGAGATTTTGACCGGCATGACGCTCAGCCCGGAAGATGCGCGCCTGATGGCGCAGGATCTTCTGGACGCCGCGGCCATGGTCGAAAGCAGCGCGCCATTGCCGCAGGACATCGCCGTCAACCCGCCGATGGGGAGTTGCTGATCATGACTATCATCAAGCAGCTGCCGGTCCCAGCCGAGGTGCTGGGCAAGATCCTGGCGGAGAACCTGAAGCTCGCCATGGCCGAAAAGCGTCGGACGCAGAAGACGGCGAGGAGGTGACCATGCTGCCCATCATCATGTATCGCCGCCTGGACGGCGCGAACGGCCGGAACGGCATTGGCTGGATCATCATCAATCCCGATGCGGACCAGTGGGCCGCGGTCGGCATCCAGGAGCTGATCGAGGAGAAGAAGAAGCGCAGCTTCGCCTATGCCGTTTGGTGGCGCTGGACGAACGAAGACAACGAGGACGTGCGCCAGCGCGAATGCCTGGGCCACATGGCCGAGGCACTGGTCAGCGCGCAGTTCTACGGCCAGGACCTGATGGCCGCCCTCCGGCGCGAGGCGATGGCCATGCAGCGCGGGTATGGCGGCATCTTCGCCTCCTGGCCCATCGCCAAGATCATCCACGCGATGGAGCTGCACCAGCGCGAGGCTCAGCGGTTCATCGACGCAAACGGCAAGGTGATCCGCGAGATCATGGCGAAGGAACGAAAGCACAAGGCGGGGGCGGCGTGATGCGCAGCGACATCACCGACATCGAGGGCCGGATCCACGTGCGCACGGAACGTGCGATCCTGTTCAGCACAGATGGCGAAAGGGGCAGCGCCGTCTGGCTGCCGCTAAGCCAGTGCGAAGTCGAGCTGAAGGACGGAAGCCTAGCGATCGTGACGCTCGAGGAGTGGCTGGCAGTCGAGAAGGGGCTGGCCTAATCATGAGCATTTGCCCTTGTTGCCAGTCCAATCGTACGCTTGTCGCACAGCGCGACGGCCGCCGTGTGTGCGCCGGATGCTATGTGCCATGGCAGGTGCAGTCCTGATGACCGGCACGACACTTCACCAGTTCCACGCGCTGCGCCCCTTCGGCGGCTTCGACCTGATCATGGCCGATCCGCCATGGTCGTATCAGATGCGGTCGGAGAAGGGTGAAGGTAAAAGCCCGCATGCTCACTACAGCTGCATGTCGATCGAGGAGATCGCGGCCTTGCCCGTCTCGGCCCTGGCGGCACCCAACTGCCTGCTCTGGCTCTGGTCCCTGAACACGATGCTGCCGCAGGCGCTGATGGTGATCGAGGCATGGGGCTTCGAATATAAGACCGGTGGCCACTGGGTGAAGCTGACCAAGAACGGCAAGCTGAACATGGGCACCGGCTACATCCTGCGTGGGGCAGGAGAGCCGTTCCTGATCGCCACTCGCGGCGCCCCGAAGACCAGGAAGAACGTCCGCTCGGTCGTGATGGGCAGGATCCGCGAACACAGCCGGAAGCCCGAGGAAGCGTTCCTCGAGGCGGAGAAGCTGATGCCAGACGCCAAGCGCATCGAGGTCTTCAGCCGGCAGAGGCGGGCAGGGTGGTCGAACTGGGGCGATGAAGCCGGGAAATTTGAGGAGACTGTCTGATGGCGCGCCCATACACCCCCGAAATGCTTGCCGAGCGGTGGGATTGCAGTGCCGAGACCGTCCGGGCCATGATCCGCAACGGGACGCTGCCCGCCTTCCGAGTCGGTCGGATGATGCGGATCACGGCGAAGGCGGTAGAGGACTACGAATGCGGGACTATCGGATCGGGCGCCTCAAAGGACGATTCGTCGTCATGTGGAATGACGACGACGGAACCAGGCGACGTTATCGCCTTGAGGCAGACACGCAGAAAGACGCCGAGCGCGAAGCGCGCGACCTGATCCTCAGGCAGGCCGCGCCGCCCTCGGGCGTGACGGTCGCGCAGATCTGGGAAGCCTATCAGACTGAAGTCGGCGGACGGCGCCAGGCGGCCAAGCTGGCGCAGACCGGCAAGAACGTTCTTCCCGTGTTCGGGCACCTGAACCCCGATCAGATCACCGTCACCGATTGCCGCCGCTTCATCGCCGATCGTCGGGAAGCCGGCCGCAAGGATGCGACCATCCGGACAGAGTTGAGCTGCCTCAGGACCGCGCTGTCATGGGGCGTGAAGGCCAAGCTGATCCGCAGCGCCCCGCGGATCGAGATGCCGCAGACCCCGCCGCCGCGCGAACGCTACCTAGACCGTGACGAGGTAGGCCGCCTGCTGGCAGCCGCCGGGGATCCGCACATCCGCCTCGCCATGCTTCTGATGCTCACGACCGCCGGCAGGATCGGCGCGCTGCTTGAGCTGACGTGGGACCGCGTTGACCTAGACCGGCGCCTGATCAAGCTCGCCACGAATGACATCGGGCCTCGGAAGGGCCGGGCGACGGTGCCAATTAACGATACGCTGATGGCCGCGCTGCAAACAGCTGAGGAGGCCTCTGTCTCTCGGTTCGTGATTGAATGGGGAGGCCGCAAGGTCGGGTCGATCAAGACAGGGTTCAACGCCGCCGTGAAGCGCGCGGGGATCGACCACTGCACCCCCCACGATCTGCGCCGCACGGCCGGGCGCTTCATGGCAGAGGCAGGGGTGCCGATGGAGGAGATCGCCCAGTACCTCGGCCACACCAACCCGGCGATTACGCGGTCGACCTACGCGAGGTTCTCTCCCGCATACCTACGGGGCGCAGCTGACGCGTTGGAGCTTTCAAGGGGTGATTTGGTTCAACGAACCAGAGGGAAAACCCCTAAGATCTCTTAAAGCCTAGTAATTGCTGGTGACCCCGACAGGACTTGAACCTGTAACCTGCCCCTTAGGAGGGGCTGGTTTCCCCCGCAGAACCAGCGTTTCTCTACAGAAAAGCAGCCCCCATCGTGCGCTTGTTCTCGGTCTGTGCAGGGAAAAGCGGTCTGCACAGGTTCAGCGAACCAAAGAGCAAACCCCTTCTTCTAAACCACGATCACCCGCAGATCCCCCGGCATCCCCTCCGACCACATCTTGTGCTCTTCCGGCTGAGGGACCATCACCACGTCCCTGATCTGGCGGCAGCGGCACCGCCGGCACGTCGCCCGGGCGCGCAGTTCGTCCTGGTGCAGCCACCGGGACAGCGCAACATAGCTCTCGTGGCCGCAGATGCAGCGCAGATGGTAGTAGGTGACCGGCATGGTGATTCCCTCTCCCGGCCATGAGAACAGGAGAGGAACATTCCGACAAGCGGCCAGATGTCTCGCCTACCTCCGGCGCCACCTCGGGCGCACGTATCGCGGCTTCCTGCGCCTCACTGCGCCGCCATCGCTCGCGCTGCAGCCAGTGCCTCTCGCAGCCGATCAGTCGAGGTCTGCTGCAGCTTCGCCTCGGCCAGGTCCGTCAGGATCTTCAGATCCGGCGACAGCTTCGCCAGGGCGTCCGGCACCGACTGCCGGACATAGTCCAGGATCAGCGCCACGGCCGCCTTTCCTGTCAGCTGACGGGCAGCGGCCAGTTGGGCGCCGCTCATCAACGCCGAGTGCAGGGCGTCGCGGTGCTTCGCCTCGATGTCGATCCCGAACTTGCGCTTGGCCCATGCAGCAGTCCAGGTCAGCACGGCTAGCAGGACGATGCTGGTGATCTCGAGGAGCGGCGGCATCAAGATGCCCCAGGTGGAGCCGACATCCTGCGCGGCGGCCGGAAGCGCGGCGAGGAGGAACATCGCGGCCGCGACCGCGACGGGGCGACAGATCCGCAACAGCGGCCGCAGGATCAGGAAGAGGATGGCGGTGACCATCAGGATCAGAAACAGGGTCGTCATGGGTCAGGCTCCTTTCAGCCAGAGGGGGACGTTGAACCCAGGGCAGGCCTTGGCGGCGTATTCGTTGTGGCCGCTGATGCGCGTGATCGCGGTGCGCAGGCTGATCGCGTCGATCATCTGGCGCAGCGTCGAGTCCTGCTGCTGGGTGAAGTTCTCGAGGAAGGCGTCGGTCTCGGAGGATCCATGGCCGCCGAGAAGGCAGATCCCGATCGTGCCAGAGTTCTTGCCGACGGTGTGCGCGCCGATCTCGGTCTCGGTCCGGCCGGGCAGGACCTTGCCGTCTCTATCGATGATCCAGTGATAGCCGATGTCGCGCCAGCCCTTGGCGGTGTGCCAGCGACGGATCTCGGCGACCTTCTCAGCCAGCGGGCGGCCAGCCATCCAGTCCGGCTGCGTGGCCGCGCAGTGGACGATGATCTCGCGCACCGGATATCGGGCGCTGCCCTGGTAGATCATTGCCGAGTTCGTGGGCTTCGGCGCCGCCGGCACAGCGGCTGCTAAGCCACCGGCGGCCAGCCAGCGTTCCGCGGCCTCCTCCGTGTTCGGCCCAAACAGGCCGTCGATCTTGCCCGGCTTGTAGCCGAGCGTATTCAGTCCGATCTGGATGGACCGGATGGCTTCGCGTGACATGCATGTCTCCATGAAAAAGCCCCGTGCGATGGCGGGGCAGGGTCAGTCGATGAATGAGGGAGGACTAGTCAGCAGTCGTCGCGGTTGTTCCGCAGCAGGTTCAGGATCAGCGACAGGCGCCACTCGGTCGAGGCCGGGTAGAGAGGCGCCGTCAGGATCGAGTACTTGTCCCGGTCGATGTCGGGGATGATCAGCCACAGCAGCCGCAGAACCAGGTAGGCTCCGTAGATCAGCGCGGCTCCGAAGGCGCAGTTGACCAGCCCCTTGCCCAGGAACGCCCGCAGCGTTTCCGGCGCATAGGCCCAGTAGATGGCCCGCGCGGCGACCGAGCTGGAGATCCAGACGTAGCTGGCCGCCAGGTGCCAGACCGCGGTGCCATCTGGCCGGGCGAAGATCGGCAGAAAGCCTCGCAGGATCATCGTGTGCAAAACCACCAGCACGGCGGTCAGCATGGCGTCCGCGATCAGGGCGGCCTGTTGCACCAGTTCAGGCATTGTTGCCCCTCCTGCGTTCTTTCAGTTCCTCGACGAGGCCCTCGAAGGCGGCTCGCTTTTTCTTCAGGGCGTCGGCCTCGGCCTTCACCTGGTCGACGGCCAGATCCGCTTCCAAGGCCAGGCGATCGCGCAGGGCGCGGCGCTCGGCGGCGCGGCGGCCGGTCAGCACGTCCATGATCCTACCCATGTCGCCGGTCCCTGATGACCTCGGAGAACTTGTCGATGCTGGTGCTGGTGTCGCGCATCGCGTCTGTCGCGTCATGTGTCACCTTCAACAGCCGTTCAGCATTCCGCTCGGCATCGGCGATTCGGGCGTCCTGGACCTCGCTCAGCCGCTTCCAAAGGATCAGGACGGCGAAGCCCATCCCGACGAGGCAGAGGCCGACCAAGCCGAACTTCTCGATGATCGCGTCGACGTTCATGCCCTCGCCCTCACGCCGGCCAGCAGAATCACCGCCAGCGCCAGGACGGCCGCGGCGGCGCCGTGCCCCACTGCCAGGGCGATGGCCACGCAGACGCCGAGGCAGACCGCCACCCAGTCCAGCAGGCAGTCCCATGGGTCAGCCTTGAAGCGCCACCACTGGACCGCCTCCCATCCGGCATAGCCTGCCACCGGCGCCCACCACGGCAGCAGGGCGGCCAGTGCCACGCCGATGAAAGCGTGTGCGAGCAGCGTCGCCGCCCACTGATAAGGATCGCGCTGCGCCTCGGGCGTAAGTAGCATGTCGCGGATCAGGGCCAGCATCAGTTCAGCCCCGGGACATACATGCCCCAGACCTTCATGTCGCTTGTGGTGTAGACCGGCCAGCCGGCCCAGTTTGCGTGACGTTCGACGCTGCAGATGCTCGCCGCAGGGGAGTCGGTCGTCCAGATCGCATCAGCGAACGCCGCCTCAAGTTCGGCGCGCGTCACTGTCGCGACCAGTTCTCCGTCGATATACCAGCGCGCCTGGGTGTCATCGTGGACGATCTCAAACAGCGTCGGCGTCAGCCATTGCTCTCCGGTGTAGGGGATGAACCGGCTCATGGATGCGCGGGCCCCGGTGTTCGGGCGCGGCATGTGGACCGTCATCAGCCAGCCGCGGGCGCCCACCGTTCCAAGAGATGCGTCAGGGTTGATGATGTATTCCCAGTCGATCTCGAACCCGGTGTCCGCATAGATGAACATCGCGTTGACGGCGTTCGCGTTCTCCGATGACACGACCCAGCCCCACCGGCCCTGCCCCGCTGTCGGGCGGTTGAATTGCAGGATGCCGCTGTTCCAGTTGCCGTCGACATACTCCGCGTGGAGGTCCGCGGAGTCGTCGGCGTTGAAGGTCACGAAGTCGGGGTTCCCCGTCGTCAGGACGCCGTTGTGCCAGTTGACGAGGATCATCCAGAGCGGACGCGCGTTCCACTCGGTCGACACCACGCCCGGCCGGACCATATTGGTGGTCAGCGTGGGATAGGTCGGCGACGGCTGCGTCGGTGCGGCAGCGGCAGGGAGGCCGATGTCGGTAAGCGCCCGCGCCTCGAAGTTGTCCAGCCAAGGGTTGGTGGTGCCGCTGCCCGAGACGCCGACCATCGTGCCCATCGGCAAGGGTGCCCCGTTGACGGTTTCGGGCAACAAAAAGACGCCAGGCTCCGACAGCGGATCTTGCTCCAGCGGCAACAGAAGCCGCATCTGGCCCGCCCGCGGGAAGCGCAGATCGGGCTCACGGCTGCTGTCATACATGATCGTGAAGTCGACCCGGCGCCCGCGCAGCCGCACACGGACGCGGGAACCGCTGGCGTTCGGGAACTCGACCAGCCGGGTAATCACCCCGCCAATGCAAGCCTGCAAGGCCATGTAAGGGCCGCCGTCGTTGCGCATCAGGCCGATCCAGTTGTCGGCGTCGACCATACGCATCAACACATTGTTGCTGCCGGTGCTGTTCCTGAACTCTGCGAAGACCTCCATGTCGGACGTGCCCAGAGACGCGCGCGCATAGACAGCGGACGGGCTGGCGGCCTGCGTCAGCGACAGGCGGTTGGACCGGATCGCGAAAGTGCCGACCGGGCCGCGCAGCCGCGTCCAGTTGCCGGTATCCTCGAGGTTCTGGTCGGTATAAGTGAAGGGCTCGACCACCTCTTTCACGACGCCAGTGGACGGCACCACGATGACAGTGTGTTCCTGATCCGTGCTGTTGCCCCACACATCGGTCACGCGGATGACGACGACATAGGTGCCTGACGCCTGCGATCCGTTGTTGGCCCATTGCAGCTGGCGCCGGAAGATACGGAACGCCGCCGCGTCGGCGCCACCGACGATCTCAAGCCGCACGTTCACGTCGTCGACCACCAGAGGGTGAACCAGCGTGTTGCCGGCAACCGCCTCGATGCGTGTCCGCGACAGGAAGCGCAGCGACTTGGTAATGGGCTTGAGCGGCGGCTGTTCGGCCGGGATCGCCTCGACCTTCGGCCATGCTGGTTCAGCCGGCGGCCCGCCAATGTCGTGGATGGCGAGGAACGCCGCGTTGAATCCGTTCAGGATCAGTTCGATGGAGAAGTGCGATTTGACGTGCGTGTAACGGTCGGCAATCGGGAACCACGCGCGGGTGCGCCAGTTCGTGCCGTCGAACCAGCAGCCCCACCACTGAACCAGTTGCTCGGGCTGCATCTTGCCAAGGTTGCGCGGCGACTTGACGCTCGTGTTGGCCAGCGCCGACTCCGAGGATTGGCTATCCGGCCACTTGTGGACCCCCGCGCTGTCTACGATCCGGCCCGTGAAGGTGCCGCGGTTCAAGCCGTCGCCTGCGCTGATGCTGGTGGTGTTGCCCGCATCGGGGATGAAATAGGGCGCCTCGCCCGGTTCCGGGAACTCATAGCCGGCAGGCAGGACGCCACCATAGCCACCCAAAGCCGTCGTCGGGAAGGGCTGCGGCAGATCCTCGGCAGACAGGTTGCGATAGACGCGCGCCGTGCCGGAATTGGCATCGGTCACAACCGCATCGCCCATCACGCCGAACGCCGGTTCCGACGTGACGCCCGCGCGTGACACGTTGAAGTTGTTGGAGAACTGCCCGCCGCCTTCCCAAGTGATGTCGAAGAAGAAGCCGTCGTAGTTCAGGCCTGTGCCGGAGTCGTGCATCTGCGTCGCGAAGTTGACGAGGTGGATATTCGAGAACGACCATCCCCAGGACACGTTGCCCATGCGGGCGCCGCTGCCGCCATAGCTGTTGCGGTGCCACAGGCAGTCTTTCGTGAGATACCAGTGGGAATACTGGTCGACCAGCCAGGGTTCCGGCACGTCGAGGCAATGGAACTGCTCGACAAGCATCGGTGTCTTGTCCTGCCCTCCGACGATGGAGCCGAGGCGGTGGATCACGTTGAAGCCGACTTGGCAGGCGTGAGCCTCGTTGCCGATGAACGGCGGGATCTGCGCGTTCATGTGGCCGAGGTAGTCGTCCTGGCTCGTCTGACCGCTGCCGTTGGTCTTCTTGTAGAAGCCCTCCTTGAACCGCACGTCCTCGCCGCGCAGCCAGCGGTCCTGCCACGTCGATTTCTGGGCGTGCCAGAGATAGGCGTATTTGCAGGACACGACGATGTTGTCCTCGGCCTGGATCATCCGCGACTGGAAGTCGAAGCCGACGCCGGCCGCCCCATTGTGGTTCGGATGGATCTCGTGCCGGTCGCCATAGGCGTTGTCCTGACCGTCGCCGCGGCCGAACATCGCGAGGTTGCCGACCGCATGGCCGGACTCGTTGCCCAGTTCCCAGACGAAGCCAGCGCCCCTGAAGTTGCAAGCGAAGCAGTCTTCCATCGCTACCCGCGACCCGTGAATGGTCATCGCCCATCCAGGGATCGGCGGTTCATCCAACGGTGCCCAGACGGATACGCCAACCATCGGGATCAGAGGAGAATTCAGATAAGGGCCCCCGCACCAATGGTCGTGGACGGCATAGCGGCCGCGCACGTTGTTCGGATCGGCCAAGGGGATGCCGCCAGATGCCGGATCGGCGCTGTAGAGCGGGTGCGCGCTACCGGGAACCCCGATAGCTGGGGTGGGCAGGCCGTCGACCCACAGCGATGGGTCTGTGTTCGTCCGCGCAAAGCTCTTGAACGAAATGTAGCGGCGGTCGATGTCGGGGCAGCGCATGAACATCGCATGGCCGCGCTTCTGCAAATCTCTAAGATTGGCGGTGGGATCTAGCGCGCCGTCTTCCTTCGCGCTGGCCGTGCGGAACTCGATGTTGTGGTTCGGGTTGCCGACGACGGGCGCAATGGTGACCGTCTGACCCTGTTTCAGAGTCCGCTCGAGGCCAACGTGATCGTAGACCAGAGGCTCGGCAAAATGGGCCACGTCGCCCTCGATCGCTGTGATCGTGCGCTGTTCCTCCTGTCCAAACTGGAATCCTCCGATCCAGCTGGCGACCATGCGAACCAGGGTGCCGGACCCGCGCGGATCCCAATAGCGGTCGACGCCGGTGTAATCTGGATCGCTCAGCGCGAGGTCCAGGTGGCGGGTGCCGCCGATCATCATTTCCTGACCAACACGCCAGCCCGATTCAGCGAGGCCCGGCAGGCGGATGCTCGTAGCGCCAGCCATCACAGCCGGAACCGTTTGTGCGCCCGACAGTCCGACCCGCAGATGGCTCCGCTTCTCGGATCCATGGATGCGAACCGGGCCCATCGCCATGAGGCCGCCGCGCGTGGTCGCGCCGGGCGGGGTCTGGATATGAACGATGAACTGATGCTTGACCTTGCCGGGCGTGGTGCTGGGCGCCTTGTCCACGAGGATCAGGTTGCCCATCGTCATCATCGTGTCGAAGCGCCACTTGGTGTCGGTGTCGGTGGCCAGCCGGAACGTGCCACCAACCTCGACCAGGATGTCGCGGAAGATCGTATCGCTGTTGTTGTCACCGATCAGCGTGTGGCCTGCGGAAACCGCCCAAACTGACCCGGCGCCCGGCACCGTGCCGGTGTTCCAAACCGTCGGATCAGTGAACCGGCCGGTCTTCACGGTGCGATGCGTCACGCCCATAATGTGCGGATGTGCAACAGGATCGGCAAACTCAGCCGCGCCCTTCTCGTAATAGCGCGCGGGCGTGACCACCTGACGGCCGCCCTGGATCGTCGTGGTGACGGGATCGCGGTCAGCAGGAACGACCTCGGCCGGCAAAGTGCGGCCGTTCGTCCAAGGTCCGGTGGCGCTGTCGGTCGACCAGCGATAGTCCGTGTCGGGGGCGATGCCGCTGATTACTGCCCAATCGGCGCCGTTGCGGCTTTCGCTCGAGCCGGATTGCGTGGCTCCCCAGCCGCCCGCGCCGTTCGATACCTGATACCAGAAGTTGAAGGGCATGGGCTTATCCTTGGATCACGAAGCCGTCTTTCGTGGAGTCCACGAAGACATTGCTGCTGGTGGTGGGTTCGGGTTCAGGCTCGGGCTCAGGCCCGTTCAGACCGGGGATGATGACGTTCTTCTGCGTCGCGACCTCCAACAAGGACGCCTCGAACGCCGCCATGTCCGTGGCGTTGAACTGCGCGTCCCAGACCAGAACGTCGCCGTCCAGCGCGTCGGCATGGCCGCCGGCCGAGGGGTTGTAGCGGGCGCCGACGATCATGCTGACGCCGCGCATGGCGATGTTGCGGTTCATCGTTGAAATGTCGCCGGTCCCAACATCGACGCCGTTCAGACGCACGGTGCCGGTCGTGAGGGTGCCGCGCATGGTCAGCATGGCCCACTGGCCCGTTGAAAGGACTGCGCTGGCACTGGATAGCGTTGTCGCGCCGCCGCCATAGGCATGAGCCACGAATTGCAGCAGGCCGCCATTGTTCCTGAACTGCGACTGCCGCTGCGTGTTGCTGTCCAGGCCGTTGCGGGACATGAGGCAGCGCGGCCCGTCGATGGCGTCCAGCCGCACGATGAGGCCCAGAAGGAAGTTCTCGGCCTCGCTGTCCTCGTCCGCGACGGCGAAAGTCGCCCGCTGAGCGTAGATGGGGTCGAAGTCCAGGCGAGTGGGGTCTGCCTCCCACATGGCCGACCCGCCCTTGGTCAGCGTCGCCACCCTGCCATCTTCGGAAATCGTCGTGTCGGCGGTCCCGCCCTCGGTTACGGCGAAGACCGTGGAAGACGGCGGTGGGGGCTCGGTCGGCGCATCGGCGGTGCGATCCTGCGGACCAACGAAGTCCTCGGCGCCGCGCCCGGCCGGACCCGCATGGGTGGCGTTCCAAGTCTCCACGGTGGTCAGCGCCGGCGTCACATCGCCCTCGTAGCGGCGCAGACCCACGGTGATCGTGGACTCGGGCACACGGCTATGAACCGAGAAGCTGAACAGGCCGCCGCCAGTGTCGCGCCAGCCTTCCAGCATCGCCTGAACGACCTCGGCAAACTGCGGGCTGTAGTGGTAGCGGTTCAGCATAGCGGTATGCGCGCCATTGCTCATCGCCGCCCCGCCGCCGTGGATATGCGTCCCGCCGTCGTAACAGATGACCGACAGGCCATAACTGTCCGCAACCTGATGGTGGTAGTTCCAGGTGACGATCATGTTGTCGACGTAGCGCCCGCCAGGGATCGGGAAATGCGCGGCAGTCAGAGACTGGTCGCGGATGCGGTCGAAGACCTCCGTCTCCGTCAGCGTCGTCCGCCAGCCTTCCACGGTCTCGTAGGCTTCGCCGTAGGCCATGCCGCCGTCGATCTGCGAGTGAACTGCGTAATCGGTGAAGGCGGTGCTGGGCGACTGGTTGGCATCATCCATCGCGACATAGCGCGGCGCATCGAGGCCGATAGCCTCAAGCCCCTCCCAGTCGGTATGCGTTTGGAAAACAGTGTGTAGACGGCTGATCGCGCCCCAGGCATTGCGCCAGATCCGCGCCACCTGCGCGGACCTCACGCCATACCATTCCATGTAGTTTTCGCCGTCCTGTGGGCCGCCGGTCCCGAACATCAGGTCGCCCTGTTCGCGGCAGTAATGAGCCTGCGGCGTGGCGAAATCCCAACATTTTTGGGCGTATTCCACCCAGACATGCCGGTTGGCGTCCAGCCGGTCGCGCACCAACTCGGCCGCCTGCGCGACATAATCGTCGGTCACGCGGTAGGGGTGGCAGAACCACATATCTGCGCCGATGAGATTGCACAGATCGACGCAATGCTCGAGCGGCGCGAAGCCTGCGCGATAGGTCTCATATGCCGGCGTGCATCGGCTGGCCCACGTCGTCGTCTGGTTCTCAACGATGTTGACCCAGTTGTCGAACCTCAACGCGCGGAAGTTGCGCACTTCATCAACATACGCAGGCCGGAACGTCAGACCGGCCTCATAGGCTTCCGTGTCCAGTTCATTGACCAAGCGGAAGTTCCGCAGCGGTCCATTCGTGACGCCGGTCACCAGCAGGTTGATGAAGTTCTGGCCGTTGGCGGTGAAATCGAAATCGATCCGGCCGGGGCTCTCGACAACATTCTGCCCGCCTTGGATATAAGCGCTGCCTTCGCCGTCCCACATCAGCGTCCAGCGCGGACCGCAGCCCATGTCGGGCATCAGGAACTCCAGCAGGCGCGTCGTGATGTTGTCCAGGCCGGCCGGCACGGTATTGATCTGCCCCTCTTGAGTGATCGTGCCGGCAGAGACGAGCGCCGCATATTCCGTGTTCCCGCCGCCGGTGTTGGATGCCCTCCTTGGCTCCGACATTTTGAACTGGTTGACGTAGGGTCGAGGGCCGCGCTGTGCGAACGGGCCGAGGCTCACGGCAAGGCTGGGGTCCGTAACTGTCCCTTCGCGAAGATAGGTGATGGGCGGCGCAAAATAGAGGTCGCGCAGTTCCTGCCGGATCCGTAGCACGCGGGCTTCATAGTCGCCGCCGCGGATGATCGACAGGGTCCGCAACAACTCGCCGTTGATGCCGCCGCTTGTAGACTGGCCGGCGCAGATGCGGCGCACGTCGTAGACCGTGTATGGGTTGGGGCGGGAACCTCGAAGCTGACCATCCACGAAAACGGATATGGCGGTCTCACTGAACTCGATCTCATAGATGCTGCGTCCCGGGCTGATCGGGGCATTCAATGGGATGTCAACGATAACCCATCCCGTTCCGTCGTTGCGGTTGACCCTTAGCGTCTCGCCACCGGACAAGATTATCACGTTTGACATCACGCCGCTGTCGTTGCGCCCTGCGAGATACTGATGGGCCGCGAATCCGTTGATGTCGGCTACGATCATCAGGCGGGTGCCGAGCAACGATGCGATGTTCGCCAAAGTGAAGGACACGGTGGGCGTCATCTGAGCCCCGTCTTCATCCAGTGCGATCTGGCCGAACGGCGTCAGGTTAAAGGCAGGACCGGCCCCTGCGGCGTTCGGCACGTTGGAAACGTAGCCATTGCTGACCGGCGCGGCGGCGTAGATGTGATCCATCGGGATCTGCCCTGCACCGATGCCGTAGAAGTCCGTGATCTCGCCATCGGCGATGGGGGCGGGCTTCTGCCACACGGGTTGCCCCGCCAGATACAATCCGGCAAGGGCCGCGCCGCCTTTCAGCACTCCGGCAGGTAATCTGACAAGACCCGGCATTACGACCACCAGCCAACAAGGCGATCAGGGTTGGCAGTGCTGTATGCTTCTGCTTCGGCCTGTGTTGCAAACACCGGATATTCCGCATCATCACCATCTGCGCCATCTGACCCGGCAGGGCCTTGCGGACCTGAGGGTCCGACTTCTCCTTGAGGGCCTGCAGGGCCGGTGGGTCCGACAGCGCCCTCGGCACCTGTGGATCCAGCGGGGCCGGCAGGCCCCGTCTCTCCCTGGGGGCCAGCTGGGCCGGCGGGCCCCGTCTCTCCCTGGGGGCCGGCGGGACCTGCCGGCCCGGCCGGGATCGCGGACATGTCGTCGTTCAGTTCCGTCAGGGCGGCGTGAAGCTGGGTGCCCGACATGGGCAGAGCGGGGATCGTTGCCATCATGCGGCTCCTTCAATGCGGGTTGTTGATGTGATGATGGTGTCGGCCTCGATCGCGCTGATCGTGACCGTTTCGCCGATCAGCGACTGGCCGTTGGCATCGAGGAGCTGCGCGGCGCCGGGCCCGACATAGGCCTCGGTCAACCCCTGGAACAGGCTGCGGTGCATGCTCTTGTAGATCCGCACGACCATGTCAGGCTCCCGGCTTCACGAGGACGATGTC